>CAXGMX010000216.1:0-2726 GCA_964010955.1 uncultured bacterium | reverse complement strand
AAATTAATGAAAGATACAAATTTATCAATAATGGTTTTATTGTCAATATAAACTGGTTTTTGGCGGTTTTTAGTGGTTTTTTTTTAAAAAAGTCTAAACCTGCAGCGTATAGTTTTTTCATATCATCAAGCGTAACAGGCTTGTAGTCTCCTGCATGCCTGGCTGTACCAAACGCCTTCATCTCTTCTATAATCCACGTACGAACGGCGTCTCTTGCGGGGCCGAGATACTGCCTTGGATCAAAAGCGGCCGGTTTTTCTACAAAGACTTTACGGATAGCAGCCGTAATTGCCAGACGGCCGTCAGTATCAATGTTAACTTTCCGCATACCTCTGCCTATGGCATCCTGAATCATGTTAGTTGGAATCCCGACGGCATTGGGTACTTTTCCGCCGTATTTATTGACTTCCTCAACCATGTGTGCCGGTACAGAAGAGCTTCCGTGCATTACGAGGCTGATATCAGGACACCGGGAATGTACGTCGTCAACAATATCAAGTGCGAGTTTGGCTTCAGTACCTACAGGAAACTTGTATGCTCCGTGAGAAGTGCCGATAGCTATCGCCAATGCATCTATACCTGTCTGTTTAACGAATTCTTCTGCTTCATCAGGCTCGGTAAGGTGGACGCCTCCCGCTACTGTATCATCTTCAATGCCTCCCAGAGTGCCGATCTCACCTTCAACTGTTACTCCCGCTTTATGGGCGATTTCTACAGCTTCTTTTGTTATTGCAACATTATCATCGAAAGAACGAACCGGATGTGATCCTTTTTCGTCTTTAGTGCTGTAATCAAGGGAACCATCGATCATTACAGACGTAAAGCCAAGATTAATGCATTCTTTTACTGTCTCAATATCCGGTCCGTGGTCAAGGTGAAGGGACATTGGGATGTGGGGATACTTTTCCTCTGCCATATATCTTACCATAGCTGCCAATAGGCCTTTATCGGCATACTTAAGTGCATTCCTGCTTACCTGAATAATTACGGGAGAACTTGTCTCTGCTGCAGCGTCACAAATTGCCTGAAGCTGCTCCATATTATTAACATTAAAAGCGCCAACACCGTAACCACCTTTATTAGCTTCGTCGAGTATGAGTTTCATGGGTACAAGAGCCATCTTTCCCTCCTTTTAATTTGTTAATAGGAATAAGCTGAATAATAAAGTATTTTCAGGCATTATCTAACAGGTTTAATCAACAGTCAATAGTTTTATTTTAACACTGATTTGTGCATTGGGCTATGGCATTCTCAGGACGTTGATTATCGAAGAGTTGATATTGATACGTTTTTTGTCGAAATATTTCTGCCATATATCCCTGCATGTTAACTCTTTTGTAACATCAGGGTTTTTACATCCACAAACGTATGTCTCTATACCGTACCTTTCTGCTAACAATGTTATAGCCTTATACTGTTTCTTTCTGAAGTGTAAATTGAGAGCCTTGACCCGGGATTTGCCGGCAAGCAATTTCAGGTTAACATTATCGCAAAAAGCCTGTGAAATTTTCTTCAGGGCTTTTGTATGTCCCAGTGCCTCACAAATGTTTTTATATATGATTGGCCTCAGAAACAGATAATTAAGACCCACACTTTTTATGCCTGATTTATTTAATATCTTGAACAATGGTTCAAGATTATTATTAGAGTCTGTCAGTTCGGGTATCAACGGATCGAACTTTATCTCCGGAAGAATTCCTATATTAATCAAGGTGTTTATATTCTTTAATCTGGCCTTGGGTGTTGCTGCGTGCGGCTCGATCAGTTTCTGAAGTTGTCTGTTTAAGGTCGTTATACCAATATGTGCCTGTACGTTATTACTATGTGATTTAAACAGGGTAATAAATCTATCCGGGATTCTCCCCTTGGTAAGAAAGCTTACGCCGATACCTCTCTCCAGTAAGAGAGCCATTAAACTATACGCAGTGTCTAAAACCTGTTTTACGGGTTGAAAGGCATCACAAGATGGTCTAAAGTATACAAAACCCGGTGCTTTCCTTTTACGGCTTAATTCGTGCTCTAGTTTTTCGACCAGGTTGGTGTATAATATCACCGTCCCGTCACCTGGATAATTTGAATATCCTCTCGCATAGCAATACGAACAGATATGCACACAGCCGGCGGTAGGATTAAGTGTGGGTGTATCATTGAGGCATTTTAGTGTCGATGGTGATAAGACGCTTGATTTTCGTTCTTGAAGAAGTAACTGCATATTTACCTTTACTATAAAATATAAATTTACAAAAACCAATAAAATATTATGAAGGTTTTAACCGGTTATGTAGAAATATCCACGCGCGGGCACACAGACATAGTAGATATTACGCAACAGGTGGAACAGGTCCTGGGGGAATCAGAACTCAAGAACGGCAGCCTTACTGTTTTTGTTTCGGGTTCTACGGCAGGAATCACATCTATTGAGTACGAGCCGGGATTACTGAAGGATCTTCCCGAGGCCTTTGAAAAAATAGCTCCAACCGGGGTTACGTATCATCATGATGCGGCCTGGGGAGATGGTAATGGTTATGCCCATGTTCGTGCGGCTATGCTAGGATCTTCATTCACAGTGCCTTTTGATAATGGCAAACTCCTGCTGGGAACATGGCAGCAGATAGTTGTGATAGATTTTGATAATCGCCCACGAAAGCGTAATGTGGTGGTACAGATGATGGGAGAGTAGTTACTCTGCCTGCTCCAGAGACGATTGAAGCGGTACAGACAGTTTC
>CAXGMX010000215.1:0-2768 GCA_964010955.1 uncultured bacterium | reverse complement strand
CGCGCGGCATCTGTTCGTGCCCTACTGTGAATTCCAGGGGTTTCCCCGGTCTGGTATTCTGAAATACCGTACCATCCTTAAGGCTTACTGTGCAATGGATCTTAACCTTATCATCAGTTTTTACGACATACGTACCCGGAACAATATGCCTTATACTATCCGGGGTTGTGCCTATATTATCACCGTCAAGATATATCTTCGCACCACGAGGCATGCTCTCTGCTCTGATTGAGCCGTCTTGTACTTTTCCACCTAAATTTTTTAAGAACCTGTATGAAATCGTTTCAATTGTTTTCTCTAAATCTTCAATCGGACAACTACAACTTTCCTTCAACATTCTCTCTGTTTGACCATCTTTATTTATCAACTTTATCGAAACAATATACTTCTTACCTAACAATCCTATACTACCTGCAATTACTTTATTTACCGATAACTTTGCAACATTCTGCAGCAGACATATATTGTCTTCATCACAGCCCATCGCCAGCTCAAACTCCTTTTCATCAAGTATCGCCTTCATATCATCTCTGTTGAGGACAGTAAACAAGTTTGATCTTATTATTTCTACGGATAGTATGTCTGTTAAGACGGACGCTTCTTCCTGATCAATACCTTTCTTTGCCTTAAGCGGCACCACCAGAAGACGGTCTTTCTCCTCTTCTGCTGAATGAATGATAGTGGGGAAAAGAAACACAAACGATATGATTAAGACATGTAGTAAGTATTTTCTCATATTATATATCCAGGCTAATTGATTAGAATAATATGAAAACTGCTGTGTATGCGAATTATAAACCTACGAGATATGAAGGCAAGGGTTTTTTGGTATGTTACCACCTGATTACGCTTGATATGTGAAGAAGGTTTAAACACTAATATTCTACTTACCCAATTTCCTTTTCAAGTCGTCCCTACCATGAGGCTCGTAACATCTAGTGAAAATACCATTTTCAAACTCTACATATGAAGTGCCGTAAGACCATCTTTCTGTCGTTGACCATTTTGAGATTGTATCAGGCTTGCCCAATCTCTGTAATACAACGTTTTTAGTAAGCCTATTAACTCCCTCTATTGGCTTTTCTTTACCAGTTGAAATGTTCTCTTTGGGAAGAGTTTGTTTTGGAGCAATCCTAACGTTTGATGGTTCATGCTTGTCCTCAAACTTGCCATGTTTAACTTTCTCAATAAGCCGTTTTTCCTTCTCCAAATTGCTCTTTTCTACTGAATATTTCTTTTGTCCTTCTGTCCTCTCATAGTCTTTTCCATAATATACAAACGGAGCCCAAAAGCATGGTGATTTGTACTTTTCTCCAAAAAACTCCATTAATATACCTTCGCTTCACCTCTGTCATGGCAACTGCGTAGCTTATGTCTTTATCCTGAACCCTGTCGTACATTGATACCATAAACTGTGAGGTAGATTCATCTGCCACCCTCCATAAAGATACGGAAACTGCATTTGCACCTGCTAATAAAAAGGACTGTGTAAGACCCACTACTCCTTCTCCTCCATATATCTTGCCCAGGCCTGTCTCACACGCAGATAGATTTACAAAGTCTGCCTTTATATCGAGCTCTGCAATCTCTCCCATGCGCAGGTAACCATCCTCTTTGCCTCGTTCATTTTCAAATTGTGATAAGACCACGGCTGAAAGCTCTGGTACTTCTGGTACGACAAGACCATGAGTTGCAAAATGTATTACCTTGTAATCAGACAGCTTTCCATTATTAGAGAATTCCTTTATACCCTTCTCTGTTACATTACTTCCTGTAAAGACATCTGCTCTCTTGATTACGTTCTTGATATTCCTGACCTCATTTAATGTCCCTGGAAGGTTGTTCCACGAACCAAGACGCAATGCACCATAGGCATTCCTGACAGACCTCTTTTCCTCTAGGTCGGTATAAACACTTCTTGTTAAAAGAGCCAGCTGGGTTCCATTCTCTATCGTATCCACGCCATATGACACTTCATCATAGACTGCACCTCCAAATGCCAATAGTGGCTTACGGTCTTTCTTGTACTGGCGCTCGCTTATAAATTCACGTATGCCCATGGATTGTACATAGCTTACATGAAAGTCTTCTACCAGGTATTCTTCCTCTTCGTCTATAAGGGTCTCAAATGGCACATAGGCAAGGACACCATCAGGAACAACGATAATGTTTTTCTTGCCCTTTATTTGCCCTTCCATTGGTTTTATGAGTAATTTATAAAGCCCTTTACCAATCTCTTTTGTGTTTACTGCCTGATTCTCTTTTGGTTCTTTAGATACTACCTTCACCCCTCTATCATCCTGCAATGAAGGACTCTTTAATAAGGAACGGTAATAATTGATGATATTATCAAAGTCACTTTTGGTTTCAGTCTTGTCTGATAAAAGGTTGTCTTTCTGGTCTTTCTTTGTAACCGTTATACCACGCTGATTTCCAAGCAATGTCTTTATCGGGTTATCGTATTTATCAATGGATGATTGTACAAATGCTTTATTGGATACCTCTTTGCCTGTAATCCCTTCCTTCGTAATAGCAATCTGTATAATATTTTCCCAGTCTACATTTGCATAGACAAGGACTACAGTATCTTCATCCAGTGTGTCTTGAATCTGTTTTACCTCAGGCAGTCTTACCTCTGACTCATCACGGGCAAGTCTTTCGGCCAGGAGTTTTGCCCTGCTGAGTTCGATAACCTGAAACGCAGAAGGAAAATCAGAATCCCTGATATAAGCAACGGTCAACAATTGATATGTAGCTATACGTGGCGT
>CAXGMX010000214.1:0-2795 GCA_964010955.1 uncultured bacterium | reverse complement strand
CTGCGCTATAGAAGTTGGATTACCAGGTGGACGGACGAAATGGCCTGGAAGCAAATGAGAATGCGCGGGGTTAATTTGCGCACGTTCTCCTCCGAAACGGTGCCTCGATATAAAGTGGCTTTGTAGGTTAAAAAGCTGATCATCATATGGCAACTCACCATTACGCACATATCGGGAAAAAGTTTCACGCAGATCTCCGTTTGGATCACGATCTCCTGAGCGAAACACAACATTATCCTGCGAATCTGTCACCGTGATCTGGATAAATACCATTCTCTCATGAATAAACCCTGATGGAACATTATGGCCATCTACAGGATTATGAAGCTTGATATCAACTTTCAGTCCTTTTTTACTACTGGCTTCCTTTATGTGAACATCATCAACTTTGTAGGCTGCCTGCAATACCGCTTTACGTTGCCCCTTTGCCCATTCTATAAGCTCAAACTGGTCATTCAGAATATCCCTGGCCTCGTAACGCAGATCAACGTCGTCCCAATATTCCGGAAATACATAATCGTCAGAAACGTTATCCTCAAATTCATCGGTCCCCCAACCTTCCTTATAGTCAAACTGAAGCCACTGCCTATAGTTGGCAAGACTCACGGCATCAGGGTTATGAGGGAATATTCCGGGATGTAAGACTGAAAAGTCAGGACCCCCAAAAAAGTGGTTCGATATCCGTCTGGTTTCGGTTTCGAAATCACCGGTAAAAATTCCACCGCTGAGGGGATTATCTATTGAAAACTTATGGCTTCCTATAATTGCAGCTGGCCCCTCATCGAATCCTTTGTTTTCTCCTGGAACTTTACCCATATGACAATCCTGGCAGGTTTCACCTTTTTTTGCTGATTTAGACATTTTGTATTCATCAAACGTTTCTTCACTATGTATCCCAGTAGGTAGCCTTGCTCCATGACACGGGGCACAAAAGATAGGATCTCTGTACGTCTTATCCTGGACAACTTCACCATGAATGAGACGCCCTGTTTCATCTGTAGAAGTGACCAGATTCAGGTCTGAAACTTCAATGGTTTTCGCCTGGACTGTATTGTCTGACGGACCTATTATGGGACCGGAAAGATCTCCTTCCTGCATGGTAAAGCGCCCACTGATTTTTCCATACCGTTTGTCACGTCGGTGACAGACTACACATGTAATACCCTCCCTGTTTTTCCTGCTCACGATCCATATTAGAAGTAGCACTTCTGATACCCATTCTTGCACCTACCGGATTGTGGCAGCGGATACAGGTATCTCCTGCCGTACCATTCGTAATCAGTTGTGTATTGTTATCATTCGAAATAAAGACAGGGCTCAAATTTGAGTAAGCATGCATTGAAACCGACCATTGGCGGAATTGAAGCGGGTGACATACTTTGCACTCAAATGCCGTGGGAAACACCTTATCCTTAAAGACCTTTTTTTTCTCTTACTCTTACGCACAACATCTGTGTTTTCTACTTGAGCCTTGTCCTCCTCTAGACTCTTTTCATCTTCAGGCACAACATCTGTATTTTTTACTTGAGCTTCTTCAGTATCATTAGTAGTTTCGTAGGCATAGACAATACCACCAAGCGCTACACACATGAATAGAGTAATGCAATAGGACATCATTAACTTTCCAAAGCTATATTTTCCGTAAACGTAATTAGTCATTTTTATGCACTCCTTAATCTGTAAAATGTAAAATATCTCATTACAGTCTCTAAGTAAAAAAATGTCAAGCTTTTTCTGAAATGTCTTCTGTTTTCCTTATACATCCAAAATAAAGTTTTTTTGACTATTATCTTTTACAACAAGCTTGCACAAATGTAAATAGAGTGAAGACTCTATATATCTTAAAAAATATTATATTCGCCGTTAGGCTGTGTCACCGTTACTAGTTTGTGATATGGTTAGGTGGTTGTAGTGCCAACCGTCAAACAGGTATTAGGAATTTTGGCGATATAAATTAATGGTTGAAAATAACTAATAAGGAAGTTTAATTTCTATGTGAAATCTGTATAGTATCTCTATATAATTTACAGACTAACGAGCCCACGTTCAGCTGACAGGATATTCATCTTGAAATTCATTTTGTGAAACAGCCTGCACATCGCCGGGACAAAATATAAGGAACTAATTTATGAAATTGTTTCCCTCGTTCTTGAAAGTTTTTAAGCCAGGAACAAAAGCCACATCAATCCTTATCTCAACCCTTGTCTTCATCATGGTAATTACAATTTATAATTTTGAAGACCGTGATCTGTTTAAGGCACTGAGAATTTTCAAGGCAATTGAGCAGAAATCCATGGATGTCAGGTTTCAAATTAGGGGAAAGCGTGATCCCGGTGATGAGATTGTAATAGTTGCGATAGATGAGAAGAGCATAAATAAACTGGGACGCTATCCATGGCCAAGGCGTTATGTCTCACAACTCGTAGACAGGGTAACGGACGCGGGCGCAAGGCTTCTCGCTCTGGATGTTATGTACGCCGAGAGGCAAAACGTCGATATACTGGAAGCCCTTGATACCCTGACGGGGAAGTATAATAATTCGCATCTACAGAATTACATACCTGGGGGCAGGAAAAGAAAAATTTCTGGCAGCATTACAGAAGAAAGAAAAGATTTTGATGAAGATTCCAGGCTCCAGGAATCATTTAGGAGGGCTGTTGAAGATAACGGTTTAGACATTATTTCTTCGATTGAATTTGTAGATGAAGAAGAAGTAAGATCCACTGAATATGAGGGAAAAGAGGTATCTGGCCTCGGCAGAGAACTGCTGAAGGAGTCTGCATACTTCCCTGTTC
>CAXGMX010000213.1:0-2822 GCA_964010955.1 uncultured bacterium | reverse complement strand
TCAACTTCTTTGTCTGTCCCTTTTAAGTCATCTGCCTTAACCGCAGATCCTGCTTAGACTGGCAACCACTTCAGGTATATGATATTAGTCAACAAAAGATTCAAGGCTTTCCATGTCGTTATCATTCCTTTTTCTGCTCCTCATAAAAAGGTTAGAATTACATTCTTGTCGGGTTCTTCATTAACAACCATATTATACCACTTAGAGATTCAAAAACTCTACTCAAATAAATTCCTAACCACAGATTTTGCATATATTTAGTTTTTCTTTACGTTCTTAGCGCCTTTGCGGTGAATCTTTAATCAAGTGAATTAATCTTATTCTTTGTTGAATAAGAATTGGGTATCAGGATTCACGAAAAGGCCAGTCCCTTAGTGACCGTCAACACCGCCAGACCGTGCATAATGATAAGGATGACTAGCGGGCACAGGATCCAGAGACGGGCTGTAACTACCTGATCGGACGGGTTTGAACCCGTGTCGTTGGCAGTGCGGTCAGGCATATAGAAATGTACGGGAAAAAGAATAACAACCAAGCCTGTGATCAGGAACAGGACGCTCCACCCCAGTAGCCAACCGGGATAACTACCCTCAATCGTCCCGCCGTGTGCTTTGACATCGAAAAGAGATACGCACATCAAGGCTGCTCCCGCAGCTCCAAAGAGTGTAATTCCCAAAGCCTTCTTGTATTGTTTTAGACATCCGATCCAGGTCCAGCCGCCTTTCGGCGTCGTTCTAAGGCCGACGAGAGTAAAGATCCCAATAACGGCTGCTGCTGAGTTCATGATCATATCCCGCCAACCATAAAATCGGCCGGGTAAAATCCCCTGCATCATTTCATCAACAACACCCAATGAAGCGGCGCATATAAAAACAAGATAAAATATCCCTTTGCCCTTGTAATCAAGAGAAAGTGCCTCAAACAGAATCCATGACATGACCACATATTCGGGTATGTGGATATATTTGTTCGGGTTGGGTTGTAAAGAAATAAGGACCCAGGTGATGATCGTACAGGGAATCAACAGTATCAGGATCTTTATATCCTTTTTCAGAACCAGGACTATAATAAAGAAAACAACCCCCATAACGATGATGATGGTGATGGGAATTTTTCCGGCAATTGCAGCTGAGAAGTGCTTCACAATAGCAGTATATACAACAATTAAATATGGTAGCACGAAAGTATAGACTGCCACTAATGCCCACAATAAGACTCGTAGCATGAAATTGCTTTCATTATGCCTCATTTGAGGGGTCATGTCTGTGTGATATGGTAATGAATCTTGCTTATAGAAGCATGATTTTAGAAGATTTGTGAAATTAAATGATATATATTCATTAAAACGATGGTTTTGAAAGGAACCAGACACGGCCGTCGCTTCTACGGAAACCAACAATGCCATATGTTCGGGCTATATCATATTCGTACTTCCAGCTTTCTACCTCCTCACTACCTTGAATAGCTGTAGGCTCACCCAAAGCACGTGTCACCTCTTCTTTAGTCATATCTTGACCTATTTGTGACCACATGTACTTAATCTGTTTCTTTGTTAATGTTGTTGAGGTTGAGGTTGAAATACCGGAATCCCGGGGTTCCATCAAATAACATCCGGTGATAGACAATATTATTACGAACAATAGTATACTTTTCATCTGTTTCATGTATTTTTAAATCTTAAATCGTAATTCGTGAATAACACAAAGGTTACAGGTAGAATGGGTTGCGCGTCCCCGCCAGCTTGTCTGACAAGGCTTTTGTCGGGAATGCAGTCACATGCCTGGGTGACTTGGACGGACGGGAACTGGCGACCGGAGCCATCCGGGCGACAGCGAAACAAACCCATCATTTATATGTTTGCGGATGATAGAAGGTCGTTACATCACCTTAACTGCATTACACAATTATATATCTTCAGACAACATGCAGCTCAGGCTTATGAATCAATTCATTATATTAAAAGTAAGAATTTCTATTATTTCTTCGTTTTTGCCTTACTGGCAGTTTTCCTGGTCCTGGTCTTAGTTGTTTTTGGAGCAGCTTTCTTCACAGCTTTTGGCTTGGCTGCCAAGACCTGATCTAGTTTCCTTGAAACCTCAGCTTGTTTCCTTTCGAGCCTGTCTATAGTGGCTTGCATCTGTCTTCTTTTGCCTGCTTCAGAGAGGTCAGGCCTTCTTGCCGACCATACTTTGTTTTTGTCACTTTCAGCTCGAATACGCCATGCTATTGTTACAATACCTAAAACTCCTAACATTACTATTATTGCAAAAAAATCGCTACTCATTATTTCCCTCCCTAAAAAAGGTGCCAGATAATATCAAAATATGCATAAAGTATTATAGGATCCTGGTGCGAAAACTCTGATAATATTATAGAAGTCCTCCTACCAAAAGCAACAGTGTGGTAATTTTATACTATAATAATCTGAAATGTCAAGTATTGAGTATATGGAGAGAGGCAGTTTATGGGATTATATTCTGTAACTGCCTATGCTAGCACAATCTTGCTCGTCTGAATGATAAACAGGTACAGGCTGGCAAGTCGTACCGAAGGCAGATCCGCCTTAAGCGTGGACGGAACAAGCATTTAGGGAATTGATTCCTTCGCTTCGCTCAGTTACAAACTCTGGGCCGGGTGACGTAAGATTCTTGGTTCAGCTGACAGGCAAACTGCTTACTGAACACTCTATTTCCCTGATCACTGATCCTGTATAACAAAGTTGGCGCCATCATCTATTGTCGGTAAGTAGGAACCTATAGGGCACAGCACTTTATTATCCTTATCGCAACGTATAACAAGCTTCCACATGCATCAACGCTTTC
>CAXGMX010000212.1:0-2832 GCA_964010955.1 uncultured bacterium | reverse complement strand
GGTGGCGATTTAATAAAGTATTTATCTTTGCTATGAAAGTTTCCTTAAGCTGCTCCAGGGTGATCAATTCATTTACTATCCTGGAAAGTTCTACCTGCGCCTTCAATACATCCTGTTGCGTCGCTTTTGCCCGTGGAATATTTTACCTCCGCAATCTTTACAAACCGTTGTAAAAGACCTCTGTTCTCTTCGTTTATATTTATTAATTTATGTACCCAGAACAGTTCATAAAATGCAGATTTAGCCTTTGCTATAACCTCTCGTTCATGTGTTCTATATCTTTCCCCAAATACCTTCGCTTCGTTTCTGGCAACCTCACCCTGCAATCTGAGTTTGCCGATGAAAGGTATCTTCTGTGAGGCAGAAACTCCGGCCTGTTTTTCTCCTACACGAGTTTGAACCTGCTCACCAAAATAAGTAAGGCCCATGACCGGGTCGTCTAGGGTCCTCTCCTGAACTACTCTTTCTGTCGATGCATCCCATCTCAGTTTTGCTGACTGAAGTTCGGGGTTCACCCTTAACGCTTCATCTATAACCCATCTTATTTTCAAGATATCGGGTTTGTCCTCTGCTATTGCAATTCCAGTAAATATTACAACAATAGATAATACAACTGACAATAACTTAGAGAACAAAAAGGATCTGTTTTTAATATATTTTAAATTCATTGTTTTTCTCATTTCAGATAATTAGTTATTGGCTGCCATGAACTATTACTTAATATCATACTTTTGCATTCTATATATCAGTGTCTGTCTTGAAATATTCAGAAGTTCTGCTGCCCTTGTCTGATTTTGCCCGGCTTTATTCAGGGCATTTATTATGAGTGCCTTTTCAACCTCCTCAAGTTTAACGCCTTCATCAGGAATTTCAAGTGACATCTGGCTATGGAGTTGTTTTATCTTTATATGATCAGAGATATCATCAGGGCTGATTACATTGTCCTCTTTCTTTAAGACAATTGCCCTTTCAATAATATTTTCAAGTTCTCTTACATTTCCAGGCCAGTCATAGTGATTAAGAACATCCAAAACCTCCGGCAGTATTTTGCAGTCTTTACCACCGTGTTTAGCCATAAAGTGCTGAACGAGCAGCGGGATATCGTCTTTTCTTTCCCTCAATGGAGGCAGCAGTATAGGTATTACACTGATTCTATAAAACAGATCTTCTCTAAATCTGCCTTTTTCTATGGCAGTCTCCAGTAGAATATTTGTTGCTGCAATAACTCGCACATCTACATTGATATCTTGAGTACTGCCCACCTTATCTATAGACTTTTCCTGAAGCACTCTAAGTAATTTAACCTGTAAATCCTTACGTATATCTCCAATTTCATCCAGAAAAATAGTTCCTGCCTCTGCAGCTTCAAACTTTCCAATTTTATCTTTAACCGCTCCTGTAAAAGCCCCTTTTACGTGTCCAAACAACTCGCTCTCCATCAGGGTTTCAGGGATTGCAGAGCAATTTACTGTTATGAAAGGCTTCTTTGCCCTTGAACTGTTAAAATGTATTGCCCTTGCAATTAACTCCTTGCCTGTCCCGCTCTCTCCCTGTAACAGTACTGTTGAATCACTCTTTGCAACCCGCGCAACCATATCGTATATCCTCTTCATCTTTGAACTGGCACCTACAATATTGCCCAGGCTGAAGCGGTCTGCAAGTTCCTGCCTCAATCTTATGTTTTCTGACATCAGGGACTGTAAATTCTGTGCCTTCTCAATAATGATTTGAAGCTCATCCCTGTCAAATGGTTTTGTAATATAGTCATACGCTCCCAGTTTCATAGCCTTAACGGCTGTTTCGATGCTGCCGTGTGCAGTTATCATGATTACAAGTGCATTACTCTTAAGCCTCTTTATCTCTTCTAAAAGTTCCAACCCGTCAACTTTTTCCATCTGTATATCAGTAATTACAATATCAACATCTTCACTCTTAAAGATATTCAGTGCCTCATTACCATTGTTTGCAAGGAGTATCCTGTAACCTTTATTGCTGAGGTTATATTCTATAACCCTTCTCAGGCTTTCATCATCATCTGCTATAAGAATAGTCTTATTATTTGACATCACTTTTTACCTGCCTCATAAATATCTGTATGGGTTCAAAATTTTGAACTCATACTTCAAATTGCTTCTCCATCCGTGTTAATCTGTCTCAATCGGTAAACATACTGTAAATGTAGTTCCTGCATCTTCCTTTGTAGAAAATCTGATCTTGCCCTTATGGCTCTCAAGTATCCTGTAAGCAATTGCAAGCCCCAGGCCCGTACCTTTGGTTTACTGGTAAAGAATGGAGTAACAGATTCTCCTCCTGCTCTTTGCTGATTCCTGTTCCTGTGTCGGAGAAAGTGCATACGATTTCTGAATCATTTCGATGAGAGCCTGCCTCCAAAACTCCACCTTCCGGCATAGCCTCAACTGCATTAATAATAAGGTTAAGGAAAACCTGCTTCATCTGTTCGGGATCAACGTATACAGATGGAAGAGAATCTTCTAATTTTTGTCTTGAGATCAATCCTGGCTCTTGCTATCTGATGCTCAGTTAATTTAAGCACCGACAGGATAATGTCATTGATTTTTTGATGACTTCAGTTCAGGCGGTTTGGGTTTTGCGAAATCGAGAAATTCAGCAACAACGGTATCCAACCGATTAACCTCCTTTATAAGTATCTCTACAAACTCATATTCTTTGTCACCCGGTTTAAACTTATCAGATAGAATCTCTGCCGTTCCCTTGATCGAAGCAAGTGGGTTCCTGACCTCATGTGCAATTCCGGCGGAAAGTTTGCCCAACGCAGACAGACGGTCAGCACGCCTCAACTGCTCTTCTGTC
>CAXGMX010000211.1:0-2902 GCA_964010955.1 uncultured bacterium | reverse complement strand
CATAAGGATTGCTTCTCATATAATCGGCAGGATCAAAGTTTAAGCTGTTTGACCGTCCAACACGGATTACGGGTAGACCTTCTATCATACCATCAAATATCACCCCTGATGCCATTGTTATTAATAGCGAATATTGAGGCAATACAACATCCATTGGTTTGTCAACAATCTCCATATCACACTGAATATCATTAAAAAGAGTCTTAATAATTTCTAATTTTTTTACTGACATCATTGGGTGGAGCTTCAGCCCAATCTTTAATTCCCAGTTATCTGACAATAACTTAGTGGCTTCAGACGACTTGATCGCCAGTTCCAATGCATCTGGTTCTGCCAGAGGGAACACTATCAATATTCTGTTTTTCTTAAATACCTTTAAAGAAGAATCACCCTGGTCCTTTTCACATTTTGAGATCAAGTTATTGAAGCGTAAGGCCGGCCCTAAGACAAGCCGTTCTCTGGGACGCCCCATGTTTTATATAAATATACTAAAAAGACTTCCCCGAACAGACAATCCTGTCAGGTAACGGCATATCCTTCCATTCTTGAGATGCCGGATAAAGACATGTCTAGCAAGGGATACAAAACACTATGTTGAAAACCTATCGATTTTACTCCGGGAAAATACTCCTTAACTGCATAGCTAAGGGGTTTCTCGGGAAACATGTTCTCAAATGTATAAATAAAAGATTTGATCTTAAAATCTTTTTAGAAAGATTCTTCAAGGCAATTGCCTGTGCAATATATGTATACGAAAAGAATATACCTGCCCCCTGAGTCTCTGTAAGTATCTTTGAGATATCCTTGCCGCTATGTTCAACATTATTAAAACGGGAAGTTACTGCCTGATATAACAAGATACACAGGACATTGAAATAATCCTTCCATGTTAAATAATTTTCCGGAATAAAAAAATGATATTTACACTTGTTAATTCTTCCCTGGATCTCTTTACTTGACAAAGTAAGACTATAAAAGTTAGGGATAATGACAATCTCATAACCTTTTCTTTCAAGGTATTCATAAAGCTTTGGAAAATATACATCCTGTAATTCCCCGAAAACCGAGATTGTTTTATCTGAAACCCATGTTCTTATGAATATCTTTTTCGAATCAGATGAAGATGAAAGATTTGGTATTTGCTTGAGTTCTCCGGAGAATATCCATGAAACAAATTTAATAATTCTATAGATAACTGCAACCTTCGGACGAAAAAAGGTCCATGTAAGAAAATATGGCCTGCCCAATGTTATCACCTTATACTTCTTTCCTAAACTTCTTACTATAAGGTGAAACAGGGAGACACTCTCCACAACTATTAAACTCCTATCCTGGAAACTATCATTTTCATATATATCAGAAAGTATATTATAGTAGCATACCGTCAAAAATGTATGGGTTGACATCTCGTTACGTTCAGCAACCAAAGATGTCCACCATGCCAAGGGATATTTTCTGGAATACATGGTACCCAGACGCCCAATTACCTCTATATAAGAGTTCTTCAGTTTCAGCGCCTTTTCCTGAAGAATCTCCCCTATATCATTATATTTTGCAGTCGAAGGACTGCTTTTTTTCAACAAATGGAAATTTAAATAATCAGGAGAAAAATAAAACCATTCTGAAATATTATAAGTGCTGAAAACGAATGGATTTATTTGTCGGCTAGACCAACATAGATGGTTTTCATCAAATAATCCTAAAGAGTAGAATTTTATACTCTTAATAACAAAAAAATCTCACTCCATTAAAGCTGATTCCCGAACCACATCTGTTTTTAATTCTATTTTAGATATACCTTGTCTTTATTTCGTCAGATTTCATTAATCTTCTTACTTTCTCTAGATCATCCAGCGTATCCACACTAATCTTTGCATCCTCAATCTTTACTGCCCTAATCTTAACTCCGTGTTCCAATACTCTTAAATATTCGTTATATTCTGTATTCTCAAGTGGGGTGGAAGGCCATGACGCATATTGAATCAAGAACTCTTTCCTGAAAGGAACAATAAAACACATTTTCAGCATCACTTCTACTGCGGTACGAACATCACTGGGCAAATCGTTTCTTGAACAATACATAATATTGTTTTCCAGATCCAACACAGCCTTTATATCAGAATCACTCCCTTTCTTCGTATAGGGTGTTACCCCTACGGATATCAGTAAATTTCTGTCATCCAAAAGCGGCTTTACAATTGAATCAATGTGCTCTGGCTTAACCAACGGTTCATCAGCTTGAATATTAACCACAATTTCACAATCTACACCCTGACATGCTTCGGCCAATCTGTCAGTGCCGGTCTTATGATGAAGGCCAGTCATTATAACCTTGATATTATAAGTTTCTGCTATCTCCTTTATCCTTTCACTGTCTGTCACCAGGTAGACATCATCTAAACTTTTCGCTAATTGCGCCCTCTTACAGGTATGAACAAACATAGGTAATCCATCTATATCAACCAACGCCTTTTCCGGCAGGCGGCTGGAACGAAGTCTTGCCGGTAGCATCCCTACTACCCTCATCTGTTCTTCCATTTGTAGTTACTTGTGCGGCATAAAATAATACGATATAGCCCTAATTTAAAACCCTAATCCTGGATATATCTTCAATAACAAATTCTGTCTTTTCTTCGAGTTTTCTCGCCGATGTTAATCCACTACAAACCCCAATGGAAGCTTTCAATCCTGCATTAAGCCCCATCTCAATATCGGTAATAGCATCACCGACTATAACTGTATTCTCTTTATCTACAGACAATTTCTTTAATATTAAGTTTGCCATATCCGGATGAGGCTTACAGTTTATAACCAAATCTTCACCAACCACAATATCCATTTTTTCTGAAATGCCAAGATGTCTCATTGCCAAATCAGCTCTCGCTGTCTTATCTGTAGTTGC
>CAXGMX010000210.1:0-2974 GCA_964010955.1 uncultured bacterium | reverse complement strand
TGACACAATGTCAAAGTTTTTTACCGTACAAAGGGCATATGACATTATGTCAATTATAATGAAACTTGGTATGTAAACACAAAAAACATATATATTGTCCATTATCGTATATCTATATTTCTAAGGATGTTAATGCATGGGTTGTAAATGGGTATTTACTGTGGCACATTTATTGCTCTGATTTCGCTTCGGGGGGGGCATTTCACAAACCATTACAGTTTGCAAATTACTGTACTTTTCTTACTTTTCCACATGATTTCTTTACAGAATGAATATAGCTGCCGTGGCCGGAACTAACCGGTCGTTCATTTCGCTATTGTTATGTAATTTCACCAGAAAATAACAAAATATTTTTCAGGATTTTGATGTTGAGTTTTTAGTGTTTTGTTTTATAATGCTAAATCCGTGACAGAGTAAATAAGGAATAAATCCAATTTAACAAGTGGAGGTAATAGAAATGATGAAATGCCTATTGCGAAAGTCTGTTTTCCTAGCAAGCGTTTTTGTTGTAGTGTTCTTATTACATAATGGTAATGTTTTCACACAGGGTCTTGATAAAGAAATATCGTTAGAAGAAAATATACCCACTAAAGAAGGGTTAACCGTCAAGTACATAGCAGCGGATTTAGATGGTGCTGATCGGGCCCTGGGACAGGTTGATCCATTAAAAGTTGAATTACAGATTCAAGATGTGACAGTTCCTAATGGCGGCGGCTCTGTACAAGAGGTAGAGGTCAGGGGCTTCCATAACGGCGAAACGATTTTCTTTGGTATTAAATGGTATGATGCCAGTAAGAATGAAAGGGCGATAGCACACGCTCAATTCAGAGATGCTGTTGGACTAATGTTTCCTTTAGAGACGGTTAAGGTAATATCGCCGGAAAAGCCATTTAGTCCAAGGATGGGTGACAGAGGAAAGCCTGTAAATATATGGCACTGGAAGGCGGATTGGGAAAAGGAATTAAGTGTTGCTGGCGGAAAAGAACATATGGAAGATGAGTACCCTAATATGTTCTCAGATTTTGATTTTAATCCTAATCCTATTGGTTTTCATAGTGAGTCATACGAGAGCGCTTCCCTCATGGCAGGTGGAATCTCTGCGGGGTCCTTACTCTCACTGGGTAATAGAGGCAGTTCAGTGGAAGACCTGAATGCTGTAGGATTTGGGACTTTGACATCACAGGAACATCAGGATGTAAAAGGTAAAGGTACTTGGAATAACGGTAAATGGGATGTGGTAATCTACAGGCCTATGACAACTCCAGATGAAAACGATGTCCAGTTCGTACCGGGTATGTCAACGTTCTTAAACACGGCGGTATGGAATGGAATTGAGGGTGATAGAAATGGACAAAAATCTATCAGCTTAAGATGGCGTCCTTTGAAGATTGAGAATGTAAAATAGATAGAATAAACACTGAATAGACGTTTTAGAGAAATTCCAGATAATTAGAAGTTAAGGAGGATAATTATGACGCTTGTTCACAATTGGCATCTTGGAAGAACGATGGAATATCCATACTTCGAGTCAAGGCCAGAACATCAGTTTGCAGCAGTCTTTAATACAAACAGATGTATTGCCTGTCAGACCTGTACTATGGCACACAAAAGTACATGGACATATAGTAAAGGCCAGGAATATATGTGGTGGAACAATGTTGAGACCAAGCCTTATGGCGGTTACCCTCAACATTGGGATCATAAAATATTACAGTTGTTGTGGGATAACGGCAACAATCCGATGGAGTGGTATACGTCTGCCGAAGATAAAGATGAAACCAAAGCCCCTTACGGTCTTTACAATGGCGACACTATCTTTGAATTGGCCCGGACAAAAGAACTTAATCAAGTTGCTGTGGGTTACATTCCTGACGATAAGGAGTGGAGATTTCCTAATATTTATGAAGATACTGCTGCGAGCGAAAAAACAAACTATGAGACCG
This sequence comes from uncultured bacterium, assembly GCA_964010955.1. GTDB lineage: Bacteria > Planctomycetota > Brocadiia > Brocadiales > Scalinduaceae > Scalindua. The sequence continues at coordinate 1,031 of CAXGMX010000210.1, read as the reverse complement.
GGGCGGCAAAAGAATCTTCTGAGCTTCCTGAGCACAAGAGATTGGTTTTTTTATCTCCAGAGGCTATGTAACCATTGTACTTATCCGGCTTGTCTGGCAGCATGCCCGAGGAAGGCTATATATAAACGCAAAGAAGACGGAATAGTCCTGATAGACCAGAAACGTTGCAGGGGATACAGAAAATGCGTAGAGCAGTGTCCTTATAAGAAGCCGATGTACAGAGGTGAAACAAGGATGTCTGAAAAGTGCATTGGTTGTTACCCGAGGGTTGAAGGAAAAGATCCTGTTACAAAAGGTAGAAGAATGGAAGCCAGATGTATGGCTGCGTGTGTAGGTAAGATAAGGTTAAATGGATTGTTGACAGGAGATTATAAGAAACCTGATCCAAAGAATCCTATGGATTGGCTGATACACATCCACAAAGTGGCACTACCTCTTTATCCTCAGTTTGGCACAGAACCTAATATTTATTATATACCACCTAGATGGGCACCTAGGGGTTACTTAAAGCAGATGTTCGGACCCGGCGTAGATGAAGCGCTTGATAAGTATGCTGCACCCTCAAGAACCTTGATGGCGGTACTACAGCTCTTTAGGACAACACAAACCATGCTTTCCAGATTTGAAATTGAGGATGGGGAGAAGATTTATGAGTCTGAGATAATGGGAAAGAAGGTTGAAGTGTATAACGATACCGTGATTGGCTTTGCTTCAGATGGTACTGAAATGGTCAGGGTTAAGGTTGAGGAGCCAACATGGGAGAGTGATGAAAAGAGAATGATCACATATTAAAATACATACTATCAAGAAAAACGTTATTAATAAAGGGAGGTAATTGAAGATATGAGATACCCGAGATTGCTTTGTGTATTTAGTATGTTCTTCTTTGTGGGTATAAGTGTTATAGGGCTTAATTCCACAAATGTTATAGCAGAGGAAGAATGGACTGCCAGCTTTGAGGCATTTAAGCCGACAGATGATCCAAAGTATCATCAAAGGAATACAGGTGGTATTCAGTGGGTACGTGGCGT
>CAXGMX010000209.1:0-2981 GCA_964010955.1 uncultured bacterium | reverse complement strand
TAGCAACTGCCGCAGTAAAGCTCATCAGCAGGCTTGGCTTTGGGGAATTGGGTTTCACACGCCTTGAGATCGTCATTGTAGAGCAGAACCGGGCCAGCCAACGTGTTGCCGAGAAAGTCGGCGCCGTCAGGGAAGGAGTTCACAGAAACCGCCATATTGTGCGTGACAAGACCTACGATTCTGTCATGTTTTCACTGATACCTCAGGATTTACAGGAATAAAAACCAATTCTTTTTTTGCCATTCACAAAGACTTATTTATGTGTTAATATCTAACTTCACTACTCGAATTTATTTTATTAACACTTTTTAAGGGCAAAAATGGCAGAAATACTACCTTTCAAGGGATTAAGATATAATCCCGAAAAAATAAAAGACATTTCAAAAGTAATCACACCTCCTTATGACGTCATCTCTGAAAAGGAAAGAGATGATTATTATCAACTCCACCCGGAAAACATAATCAGACTGATCCTGGGTAAAGGTCTTCCCGGTGATGATCAATCAAATAACAAATATACAAGATCCGCAGAATTCTTCAATACGTGGAGAAATGAAGAAATTCTGAAAGAGGAAGCTGAACCTGCTATATATATTTATGCACAAGAGTTCACATTGTCAGGTAAGAAATACGTACGGAGAGGGTTCATTTCTCTTGTAAAACTGGAGGACTTTCAGACCGGGCAAATATATCCACACGAACATACCCTTGCAAAGCCAAAAGAAGACAGGATGAATCTGATGAAGGCCTGTAACTCAAACCTGAGCCAGGTATTCACATTCTTCGAAGACGAAGATAGTAAAGTATCAAACCTATTACATAAAGTGTCTGGAGGAGAGCCGGGAACAGGCGTAACCCCGGATATCGATTTTACAGACATTTATGGTGTCAAAAATCTGCTCTGGGTTGTAAAAGATAAAACAGTTATTGAAGAATTAATTTTACAAATGAAGGATAGGGCACTGTTTATAGCAGACGGTCATCATCGCTATGAAACAGCCCTGTTTTACAGAGATCTGATCAGAGACAACGAAGGGACGTCGAAAAGTAATGACACCATTCCATCTGACTACGTAATGTTGATGTGCGTTTCTATGGAAGACCCCGGACTGCAAATTCTGCCAACGCATCGATTGGCAAGGAATATAAAAGACCTTGATCCGGAAAAAATAAAAGAATCCCTGAACGAGATTTTTGAAATCAGTGACATGGGGAATGATTGCAGTACAGAAATATTGATGCAGGAACTTGGCAAGGATGCTCATAAACATAAAATTGCCATGTACATTGGTGAGAGCGATAAAAAGTTCTATATACTGACGCTGCGTGATGAAAAACTTCTCGATCAGATTTTAACGGGCGAATATTCTGAATGGAAGTATATTGATACCGGAATATTACATGGAGTTATATTTGACAGAGTACTTGGCATACAGGCAAAGAATATTTCAAAATCAGAAAGTGTCAAATATATTCAGGGCGTAGAAGACTCGGTTACAAAAGTGAACGGAGGCGAATACCAGATCGCCTTCTTCCTCAACCCGACAAAAATAGGCCAGATAAGAGACATTGCAACCAAAAGACACAAGATGCCGCCCAAGGCAACATATTTCTACCCTAAGCTAATGACGGGAATGGTAATAAGGCATATTACATAATATTTGTTGACTTTAACCCGGATTTTAATTAAAATATTCAAAAGTTGAGACTTATCAAGAGTGGTGGAGGGACTGGCCCTGGGAAACCACAGCAACCGGCCCTGGCAGAAGTCAGGATGTCGGTGCTAACTCCTACCTGTTAGGGGAAGATAAGATAAGAATATCGAAGAGCCTCTTCTTATCTTATGATTAAGAAGAGGCTTTTTTTATATCTGGAGATGAAAATGAGTTTTGTTAAAGGTCTTAAATGTAGAGAATGCGGAAAAGATTATCCCAAAGAAGCTCTTCATGTTTGCAGCTTTTGCTTTGGCCCACTGGAAGTAGATTACGAATATGAGAGGATAAAAAAAGAGCTTAGTAGAGAAAAGATTGAATCACGAGGAAAAACTATGTGGAGGTACAGGGAACTTTTACCCCTTGATAGTGAGCCTACTGTGGGAACTCAGGTTGGTTTTACACCATTGGTAAAGGCAAATAACCTGGCCAAAAAACTTGGTGTAGATGAATTGTATGTAAAAAATGACTCTGTAAATTTTCCCACATATTCTTTTAAAGACAGAGTAGTATCTGCGGCCCTTTCCAAGGCCAAGGAACTCGGCTTTAAGACAGTTGCATGCGCCACAACTGGCAACCTGGGAAACTCTGTTGCCGCACAGGCAGTTCAGGGCAACCTTGAAAGCTATATCTTTATGCCTGCCAATCTGGAACAGGGAAAGGTTATAGGCACCTCAATTTATGGAACAAATATAATTGGTATAAACGGCAATTATGACGGCGTAAACAGGATGTGTTCAGAGATCGCAGATAAATACGGTTGGGCCTTTGCAAATATCAACCTTCGCCCCTATTACGCCGAAGGCTCTAAAACATATGGCCACGAAATTGTAGAGCAGCTTGGGTGGAAGGCTCCCAAACACGTAATAGTGCCTATGGCAGGCGGTTCTCTGATAATTAAGATAGGTAAAGCAATAAAGGAAATGGCAAAGTTAGGACTGATTGATGATTCCAATACAAGCCTTTATGGCGCTCAGGCTTCCGGCTCTTCACCGATATCTACCGCAGTCAAAAACGGAAGTGATGTTATTAAGCCTGTAATACCGGACACGATAGCACATTCGATTGCAATTGGTAACCCTGCAGATGGTTATTATTCCATAAAAGCCATTCATGAGAGTGGCGGTTGGGCTGAAGATGTTTCTGATGAGGAGCTGATTGAGGGAATAAAACTACTGGCGTCTACAGAGGGAATTTTCACAGAGACTGCGGGAGGCGTAGCAGTGGCCGTGACAAAGAAACTTTTAGAACAGGAGAGAATACCAAGGG
>CAXGMX010000208.1:0-3011 GCA_964010955.1 uncultured bacterium | reverse complement strand
ACGCCACGTATATAAACTAATCTTTCTGATTTGCTGTCGCTTTTGCCAAACCGGCTAATCTCTTCTCTGGTTAATGAAAAAAAAGCGGACTCTGTAGCAGAAAAAAAAGCGGAAAAACACAGCAGGAACAGCATAAACAGGATTTGAGGCAGGCAAGTTAACAGTATATATAGGTTGTCTTCCAAGAATATCACCCGATATGGGAAATGGATGGCGTTATTTATATATATTACGAAAAATTAAGTGTAAATTTAAAATTATTTATCAACTAATAAACGCCAATATTATAAATTATAACCGTCAACTCACAAAAATGTCAATTACAAAACATTATGTGGTCTGATATAATTTAAAAATGGAAGAATTGTTTTCTTGATGATATAGCGACTGCCGACGTAGCGATAGAATCTCGTGGAGATACCCCTGAGGAATTGTTTTCCGCGTCTGCAAGGGCAACTTTTGAAGTTATGGTTGATACCGGTGATGTACAACCTGAGATAAAGAAGGTTATACACCTGGAGAATTCTGAAATAGATGGATTGCTTTTTGACTGGCTTGCCGAAATAATATACCTGAAAGATTCAGAAGCTATGGTATTTTGTAAATTTGAAATAAAGATAAAGAAGGATAAGGATTATTGTCTTGATGCCGAAATCTACGGTGAAGAGATTAATCAATCCAGACACGAACTCAGATGCGATGTAAAGGCGATAACTTTCCACCTGTTCGAAGTGTATGAAAAGGACAGAAAATGGATAGCCAGATTTATTTTAGACATATAGATTTTAATGGGTAATAAAATGAATACAGGCATGAAGGTAAATAAGATTTCTGACTGGGTATGGGAGATCCCGAAGTCCGAGAAGGAAGGTATGCGGGTACCGGCACGAATATATGCCAGTGATGTGTTATTTGAGAATATGGATAAAGGTGTCTTTGAGCAGATTACAAATGTTGCATGTCTGCCCGGTATCCAGAAATATGCACTCTGTATGCCTGACGGTCATTGGGGGTACGGGTTCCCTATTGGTGGTGTAGCCGCTTTCGATACTGAAGACGGCATTATCTCACCCGGAGGAATCGGTTTTGACATAAACTGCGGTATGAGATTAATCACTACAGATTTGAAGATAAATGAGGTCAAACCGCGGCTACCGGAACTCATTAACGAACTCTTCCGGGCCGTCCCGGCAGGGGTAGGTTCAAAGGGGGTCATTAAGGCTTCAGTATCACAGCTTAAAGACATAATGGAGAGAGGGGCTGAATGGTGCATTGAGAACGGATACGGCTGGCCTCAAGACCTGCAAAGGATAGAGGAAGGTGGACATATACCCGGTGCCGATCCATCAAAGGTGAGTGAAAAGGCTATATCGAGAGGCATAAATCAGTTAGGCACTCTTGGTTCCGGGAATCACTATTTAGAAATTCAATTGGTGACAACAGAAAATATCTTTGATGAGAAGATTGCAAAGGTTTTTGGTATTAAGGAGAAAGACCAGATAGTTATCATGGTGCATTGCGGCTCAAGAGGTTTTGGCCATCAAGTTGCTACGGATTATCTAAGGGTGTTCGATAAAGCAATGAAGAAGTATGGTATGACTGTCAGGGACAGGGAGCTTGCCTGTGCTCCCTTTAAATCACCGGAAGGTTCAGACTATTACAAGGCCATGCTTTGCGCCGCTAACAGTGCCTTTGCAAACCGGCAGATAATCACCCACAGGATCAGGGAGAGTTTCTCAAAGGTATTTGATACCAATGCTGAGAAACTCGGGATAGAGATAGTGTATGATGTGGCACACAATATAGCGAGGGTAGAAAGATATAAGATAGACGGCAAAGAGAAAGAAGTCTTAGTTCATAGAAAAGGCTCGACGAGATCATTTGGTCCGGGCAGGAGGGAGCTTCCGGAAATTTACAGAGAGGTAGGACAGCCTGTTATTGTTGGTGGTTCAATGCAAACGGGTTCTTTTCTGCTGACAGGTACTGAAAAAGCAATGGAGGAAACATTTGGCTCTACAATGCATGGTGCAGGCAGAACCATGTCAAGAAGTGCTGCCAAAAAGATGGTAAGGGGCGATCAACTCATGAGGACTATGGCGGAAAATGGTATACTTGTTAAGGCCGCCTCAATGCCCGGCCTGGCAGAAGAAGCGGGCATTGCATATAAAGACATATCAGAAGTCGTTGAAACTATGGACACATTAGGCATATCAAAAAAGGTTGTAAAACTAAAACCTATCGGCAATATAAAGGGATAGTATTATCCCCCTTTGAAGGGGGAACTAAGGGGGAATCTATAAATACAAAAACCCGGGTCAAAACGGGGAGGGGTTGTTTTGACCCGGGTCTCTACACAAAATTTGAGTTTGCGCAGCATACAATCATATGCGAGAAACACAACCCCTCGGCAAATCTGCCGAGGGGTAACTACTTATTTACGCATTAGAATATATTAGAATATATATTCTACACCTACACCAATGATAGTTTCTTTATCGAATGTATGACCCTTGTCTCCGTGTGAATGTTCATTGGAGGACTGTAAATTATAGTGATTATGCCTGATTTCCGGCCTGACCATGACGTTATCAGCTATCGTTATATTATGCGTGTAGGTAATTGTCCACAATGAATAGTCAAAGCCCTTTGCGCCATCCATCGTCAGAATAATACTCGTATCTGAGAGCACCCATTTGATTATCTGTGAAATCTAACATGGCGTATCCAGCAGTCGCCCACCAGTGAGCACCGCTTTTGCCTATAACTCCAACATTGTTACTATCATGCCCAGTGGTGCGACGATCTTCCATATAACCATGATTCCAGTCAAATCCCAGGCTTAATTTATCTACTTGTGGTAACGAATAGGTAATGACAACGTTGTACATCGATGTATTATCACTCTCATCTTGATTGCCAAAGGATTCTGGACCATGTATCGCTGCCAGGGAGGCGAAGAAATCGTCACTTGGCGCATATGTCAGGTAGAGTCCGACTGACTTCCCCTCGTT
>CAXGMX010000207.1:0-3025 GCA_964010955.1 uncultured bacterium | reverse complement strand
GAAAAATCTATCGAGATTGTATCAGCTTGGTGGAGAGGATTTGACCGTAACTCATCTTTTGTGATGATATAAATCCGACAGTTTATTTTTTCTAAGATTCTAATCATATCTTTATGGATTTTCCTATTTGAAGCAACGATGTTTTTCATCATCAGGCTATACTTCTGCCCCTGCGTATCCGTAATCCTTCCTCCTGCTTCCATTACTATTAAACTACCGGCTGCATAATCCCAGGGATTCAAATGTAGCTCCCAGTATCCATCAAATCTGCCGCAGGCTGTATAACAGATGTCCAATGCCGCTGAACCTGCCCTCCTGATCCCATGAACATCTTCGTAGAAAAATCTTTTCATCTGGTCAAGGCTTTTTCTCATCAATGAACCCCTCTCATAATAAAATCCTAAAGCCAGTAATGATTTACTTAATCTGGTGGTGTTTGAAACTCTGATTCTTTTATTGTTGAGGAATGCGTCCTTTATTTTTCTCAGCATAAAATAATTCTTTCTTCAGTGGGTCGAATACTACACCAATCAGGGGTTTACCTTTTTTGTACAATGCAATTGATACACAAAACATTGGAAATTTATGATAAAAATTATTTGTGCCGTCCAGCGGATCTATTACCCAGCAATAATCAGACTTGTGTATCTCTTCTCCGGATTCTTCGGTCATGATGGAATGACCGGGAAATTTATCTTTTATTATACTGATGATCTTGTCTTCAGAAGCAATATCAGCCTTTGTAACCAGGTTATATGTACTTCCCTTACTGACGGCATTTACGTTTTTAGAATAATAACTCAGAATTATTTTTCCTGTCTTCCTTAGCGGCCTTTATAGCTGTTCTTTTCATAGTTAAATTTGAAGACCTGAACCATTAGAATTAGGTTGCAGCTTTACCGCACTATGATGTTGCCCTTCTCAGCTTAACCCTTCCGATTATGAAAAGTGTAACCGAAGCCGCAAGAACCAGTATACTGGCATTTTGTGATATTGTCATGCCATCAAAGAGTGGTGGATTATCATCTCTGAAGATCTCTACAGTAAAGCGCATTACGGAATAAAGTGCACAGAACATTAACGTAATCTCCCCGTCTCTCCTGCGATGTTTAAAGAAGGCGTTTATTATGAAAAATATCGAAAGATTGCCTAACGCCGAGTATATCTGTGTAGGATGAATGGGGAGTGAGCGACTGTCTGACACACTTACCAGCCCCAGGCCAAGATGGTGCAGGAATGCAGGGCTGCCGTCAATTATGGAGTTTGCGTCAACCGATTTGGGAAAGGTAACCGCCCATGGTAAATCCGGACTGCAGACATCACCCCAACAGCATCCGTTAAGAAAACAGCCTATCCGTCCGAAGATTATTCCGAGTGCAAAAGCATATGCGATAATATCAATTGTCTTTAGTACCGGTAGTTTCCTGATTTTTGTGTAAACAATTATAGCTGCAATTGAGGCCAACAGTCCCCCATAAAAAACCAGTCCTCCTTCATAAATCTTAAAGATGTCCAAGATGTTGTGTTTATATGAATCGAGATTCTGGATCACATAAAATGTTCTGCTTCCCAGAATACCCGCAAAGATTATGTATATTCCCAGGTTGGATATGCCCTCCGGATTTAAGCCTTCTCTCTTTGCCTTTATACGTGCAACGAAGATGACCACCAGGAAGCCCACCATAAGCATGAAGCCGTATGCGTAAATGGGAATTGATATGCCGGTGAACGGGATTGGTATTACAAAGAGGGTTCTAATCATAGAAGTCAGGAGTGTGGATCGGAGAGAACCTCCTTAATCTTATTCTTTTCGTCCATCAAGACTATCTTCGGTTTCCAGTTGCGTGCTTTGTCATCATCAATAAGGCAATATGATATTATTATTACCTTGTCCCCCGGGACTGCCCACCTCGCAGCCGCTCCGTTAAGGCATATAGTCCCTGAGTCAGGCTCTCCCTCTATTACGTAAGTTTCAACCCTTGTTCCATTATTGATGTTTAATACCTGTACCCTTTCGTATTGCAGGATATCAGTCGCATGTATCAACGTCTTGTCGATTGTTATACTACCGGTATAGTTTATGTTTGCTTCTGTAACCGTTGCAGTATGAATCTTCGATTTGCACATTTCTCTAAGCATGGTATTTATTCCAGAATTAAGTTATCTATTAATCTTGTATTTCCTATCCACACGGCCACAGCAGCTACAGCCTTTCCATTAATAGACGAAACATCTTCAAGCGTATGAGCATTAACTATGGATATATAATCTATCCTTGTATGTTTTGCCTTCTTAATGATGGATGTCATTTCTTCTATAATTTCCTTTGAGTCTTTTACGCTGGAAGCAAACATGGATTTAGCTTTTAATAAGGAGCCATAAATGCAGAGTGCGCTATGGCGTTCTTCAGGATTTAAGCGCTTATTCCTTGAACTAAGGGCAAGGCCGTCTTCGTCACGCACTGTAGGAAGGACCTTGATATCTATATTCATATTCAGGTCGGCAACCAGCTTTTTATTACAATGCTTTGTTGGAAGTCCTTCTGGCCAAAGTATGCCCTGTCCGGCCTGATTATATTAAAAAGTTTTGTTACAATTGTAGTTACACCATTAAAGTGTCCGGGCCTTAATCTGCCGCACAAAGAATCTATTAGTTTTCCCTGCGTCACGTAAGTACAGAATCCTTCCGGGTACATTTCCTCAGTACCGGGTGCAAAAATCACATCCGCATTTTCTCTCTCAATAATCTCAATATCCTTATCTAACTGGTGAGGGTAATTATCAAAATCATCTTTGTTATCAAACTGCGTGGGGTTCAGATATATACTGACAATAAGCTCATCATTCTCATTCCTTGCACTACGTATCAAACTCACGTGGCCTTCATGGAGTGCACCCATTGTAGGTACAAAACCGATAGATTCTTTTCTATCCTTGATCGAAAGTACCCTTGTCTGCATCTCATTAACCTTGTTATAACGTCCTATTTAAAGATATCAGTCCTTTTCTACTTCTATACGTGGCGT
>CAXGMX010000206.1:0-3034 GCA_964010955.1 uncultured bacterium | reverse complement strand
CATACGAAACAATAACAAACTAAAGCCCTTGAGTTATCAATGCTCGAAAAGTATTCGGAGGCGTTTACTACAATTGAAAAAGCCATAAACGCTCAAGCCCGATTATCCCCAGGCCTGGAATACTAAAGGTGATGTGCTTACGAATTTAGGAAAGATTGATGGAGCGATTAAAGCCTATAATGTAACATTAGAAATTATCTCTGATCAGGAGGCTTACGAGATTCCCCGCCTGGGCAAGATCAAATATCAGGCTTTGAATAAAAAGGGCCTTGCCTTCGTCCGGATTGAACAATTTAAAGAAGCGGCTGCAGAGTTCGGTAAAGCCCTCGATATAGACCCAAACTCCCATGCAACCTGGATGAACAAAGGACTCGCATTCGCAAGGATCGGTAAACATGAAGAATCTCTAAAGGCATTTGACAGGGTAACAAAGCTGAAACCGGATTCGTATGAGGTATGGAATTACAAAGGCTTTGTGTTCGAAGATCTTGGAAGATTGCAGGAGGCCATACTCGCATTTGACAAAGCCGCAACTGTCAATCCAAATTTCGTTGCAGCTTTTAACAACAAGGGCCTCGTCCTTGACAAACTTGAAAAACATGAGGAGGCAATTGAGGCTTATAACAAAGCTATACAGACAAATCCTGAGTTTGATGCCGCATGGTTCAATAAGGCCTGTACGTACGCCCTTATGAAAGAAAAGGATAAAATGCTGAGTTCATTAAAAAGAGCAATAGGCTTAAACCCTCAGTATAAAATGGCACTGCAGCAGGTTCCTGATTTTGAAGCCTACAGAAATGATCCCGACTTTATAAAACTGACGGGAAGATAATCAGCATAAATCAGATATGTAGCGGAATGGCTTTAGCCTTCCATAGAAAAATTGAATATCCAGGTAGCTGTATTATGCGATTCGGCAACAGAGTATCAGAACAGACTTTGCATCCTCGGCATCTTTGACACAATAAGAACTCATCAACTCCCCGCCACCAAATCTCAATGTTCAATAGCATTACAAATATTATGGACCAAGATTGAAGAAGGCTCGCATACAATAAAGACCAAATTTATGGATGATGATGGTAATCCAACGCTAAAACCTGTTAACTCCTCCGTTGAGGTGATAATACCTCCAAAATCATCCTTCGTTACTACATATCATCCGGGCCGCTGAAGTTTAATTCCTCATGGCTTGTAAGTATGTTTGGATGAATATACCAGTCTCCTGTAAAAGTCTTTGTAGCAATATTGTGTGCAGTCTCAGCTTCTTTTGCCATGGTAACACCATAGGTTAATCCGCTCGTAACCCCACCCAGAATAGCATAAGCCGCTTTAAATGGAAAATATACCGCTGATGTAACTATACTGGCAGCTACCAAACCTGTCTTTCCCGCAGTCGAATGCTCAGCGTATGTCTTGGCATCTACATCCCTCAGAAAACTCCCCTGAACAAGAAAACTAATACATGAAACAATTGCAAGTATTACGAATATCTTTCTCATTTTCTCCCTCCTATAGTAAGATTTGGTATTTTCATATTTAAAGGCAAAGTCCACATAAAACTGAAATATACGATTTGGTTGTAGTCCGGGACTAATTGCGTAAATACAACCTTAAAACGATGAATGGTTCAATTTGCCAGCTCTGCCCGAAAGACTATGTCTGGAGGACGAGTGGCCTGTTGGAGGTAGGTGTAAATGTAACCCCTTGACTCGATGAAAACTAAACAGTGTGGATGATGTTTATAACCTGACTACAACTATACTTTGCTAATTTATACTATTATATATAACTTCCATATAGCATATATGCCTAAAACTTTCAAGCTTAAAAAGCTCTTTTTAAACCCCTGATTAATCAACTTAAAACCCGACAATGTGGCTAGAATACCTTTTCCTGCTTCTTTATTACTCTAACCCCATGTTCTCCAGGAAATCAACCCCGTCCATCAAATCCTTTTCCGTTCTCTCGGATGAATCTCAAGTATCTTTATGGTATCTTTTTTCAGATATTTCTTTAACAAATCAAAATCAACCTCACCTATCCCTGGTACGTGGTGGTCTGAATATCCATTTACGTCATGAAGGTGGACGCCAACTAAATATTTCCCATACGCGTCCAGCATCTCTTTCGTTTCTACTACACCCAGATTTTCCTGAACCTTTGCGTGTCCAGCGTCATGCCAATATCCGATTCGTCCGCCTCCAAACTTCTCGAATATAACACCCATCTCTTCATAATCCGGACACTCCCTGAAGTCGTATCTATTCTCAATACCCACATCAACATCATACTTCTCTGCAGCTTTTTGTATTTCATCCATGCTCAGTAACATCATATCAAGGGACTTCCCCTTTTTTCGGTCTCTCAGCTTCCTGAACTCATCAAGCTTCCTTTTATGCTCATCTGAACCTACCTTCCCAGCATCATACATACTGAAAAATTCTCCCTGAGCTGGCATCTGTATCATCCCAAGATGCAAGACTACAGCCCTTGCTCCAAGCTCTGATGCAATCTGTATCGTCTTAACGGCATACTTAACTGCCAAAGACCTTTCTTCCCTGTCTTCCGACGAGAAATGAAATACATCGGCACCTCCTGTTTCAAGAATGTCCGGAACCGGGAAAAAGTTATGTATACTGACTATCTTTAAATCCTTCGTCTTATTCAGGAACTGTTTGATTTGTTTGAATGTATTCCCATCAATCCTGTATTCCAGTTCCACCTCTCTAAACCCGAGTCCGGCAAAACACTCCATGAGTTTCTGCCCGTCTTTTAACTCCCCGGATTTCCATACAGTCGAAATTCCCAGCATAAAATATATATTCTCTTTTTCTTTAAATTTAGACAGGATCAACATGATCAACAGAGCTAAGCCTGGCTTCGCAAGATTTCTTTTATCTAACTTTAGCTTTATTCTATATTACATTATTAAATAAAAGGTTAAAGTCATTCCGGAAGATGAATCTGAATGTAGCACAATCTCAACTAACAAAAAACTACAAAACAGTACTTCTTAGACTTCTAGATATTA
>CAXGMX010000205.1:0-3086 GCA_964010955.1 uncultured bacterium | reverse complement strand
AATCCTCTCTTCTCTTTCCTGTTTTACAGGAGTGAACAGTGTTGAGAGTTGTCTTTGTCCCAACCGCATTCTTTCAAGATTCTTTTTGCCTTAAAGTCTCCGGGTCTATCTGGAGCGCCTTCGCATACTCTTCTGCGGCCGTAATAAAATCCATATTTGTTGCTATTATATTCGCCCTGTTATATATGGCGTTTTCTCTAATTGCTTCATTGTCTGACATGGCAGCCTGTTTGAATTCCGCCCCCGCCCTCTTAGTATCCCCCATCAACATCAACACCACTCCGGTATTGTATGCAATATAGGAGTCTTCCCCATACAAAAACTTTGAAAGCCTGTACAGTTTTGATCCTCTTGCTCCTTCCAATGACTCAAGTGCCTTATTATACCTCCCCATTGCTACATCCTTTTTTATTTCCTCTGCCAGCTTGGGCCTGCTCCAATACCCACGTCCACCGACAATTAAGGCTATTGCAAGGACAAGAAGCGATATTTTAATTATTAGACTCTTACTCATCTTTATCTATCCTTTCACGGAAACTTCAACCAGATATTTTCTATTACAACCATTCCTAATAAGAAGCAGATACTGATAGCGGTAGGGATATAGAACAGATCCTTCTTCTTTACGACTGTCTCCATAACGATCTTTTCCTTTTCTATCCTGTCAATCTCTGAATAGAACTGTTCAACCTCATCATAGTTCTCAGCAGAAAAGAATTTTCCACCAGTTGATTCAACACCCTTTTTCAATGATGCAGTCCTTTCAGCAGCCTGCTCATACTCCACGCCTGTTTCGCCGGATGAAGGAACAGAAACTACGTATACCTTCACCCCCAGCCTCTTAATAAAACGGAGTGGCCTGCTCGGCTCTATTCCCACATTGTATATACCATCTGTAAATAAGATTATTACCTTGTTTTTCATTGTACCCTTGTTTTGGACCATTTTTGCAAAATCCAGGGCATATTTTCCAAGCCCTTTCTCCCTGTTCATGCTCTTTCTTAATTTGTTAATTTCAAAGACCTGTCCTATGTCTTTCTCAATAATGGCAAGTATTGAAGTGAAAAGCCCCTCACCGATGGCAGTACGAACACCAACATGGTGGGGTTTAATCCGGTCTAATGATTTCTCCAGTAACTGAGTCTCCCAGGTAGGCAGTACAACAACTACGGCATCTGTTCCGTAAATGGTAATGCCTATCATATCATGGCTTCTCTTCCTTATAAAATCCTTGGCTATATCCCTGATCTTCTCCATTGCCTCTCCCGTCATACTGAACGATGTATCAATGGATAATATTATTTCACGTCCCTGGTATGACACTTCTGTTTCGTGATAGTCTGATTGGGGCCTGGAAAATGCAAGTATCGCAAAGAGTACCATGAGAAAGCATAATATCTTCGGCAGCCGCCTTATGAAGGTCTTTACATTTTTGGTACCTTCCAAATGACTCGTACTTGAATAGCCCAGGTACTTTCCTTCTCTTCTGAAAAAGATCAAAAAAAATAAAAGGAATCAACGCAAGAAAAAAGATTGGATCATCCAGTTTCAATATTATCAGCTCCTATATATAAATTTCCCTTAAGACTATAAAATAATAAAATAAAACTCGTCATCTACTTAATAATAGCCCCGCTTCTTAGCCTCTTTTAAGATCTCCTGCACTCCATCCACAGCCTTCTTAATCTCGTCCTTATCGATATCACCGAAGATTACAGAGTCGAATGATTTAAGTGTATTGCCCGCACAATCTACTATTTCCCCGGACAGCCTTTTACCCCTGATTATATCTATAAGTTTCGCAGTGGTTACTGAGCGTACCACTTCTCCCGGCACCTCAACCAATGAGCCCAGAAATGCCCTTGAGGCACAATCAATCTTGACAACCGACCGCCTTAAATCATCACCTTCCCCATCACTGTTGTAATCGTTTATCAGTTTCTCCAGCCTTTCTGCATGTGCAAGAGGAGACATTGCCATCCTTTCCTTAATAGCATCAGACAGCCTGTAAACAAGTTTTCTGATTTCGTTTGCCCCCAGAGCAATTATGATAACGACCCCCAGGATAACAGGCAGATGGCTTCTCAGGCATTTATCCTTCTGTGAATACATAAGCGGCCCCTTCAAGCCTTCAAGGGGCACATCAATTCTTTTTAATAAACTATTGATTAATACAGGAATTGCAGAAGTTCTTATTTTCTGTGTTGCTGCTGTTTTCTCACCCTCTCTATACTTGGCATCCCCTTCACGATTAATACTGTAAAGTACCGGCAGTGATGGAATCTCAAAATTCTCTGACTGATCAGGCAGTTCATAGATTGAGAGTTCATATTCT
The DNA here is from genome assembly GCA_964010955.1 of uncultured bacterium. Lineage (GTDB taxonomy): Bacteria > Planctomycetota > Brocadiia > Brocadiales > Scalinduaceae > Scalindua. The sequence goes on along the minus strand of CAXGMX010000205.1, from coordinate 751 downwards.
ACAGTTGTCTTTCTCAATCTCCCTTCAATTTCTTCATTAATACCGAAATTTATCAACTTAAACGGATTAAGATTAAGCCTTTCCATGTTTTCTTTGAGTATGTGTACATACTTCTCGTGCCAGATAATAAGTTTATATTTGAGCCTGTCCCCGATATCAACTACATCTCTATCTAACTCTGTCTCCACCATAATCGGAACCTTCTTTAATGCCATGGGAGACGTCTGCACGTGCCCGGATGTCTTATTTGCCTCATCGTTATAAGGAATGGAAAATACCGGCACAGTATACACCCTCTCCTCCGCATCATCAGGTAGAGAGAGGATGTAGGTTATGACACAAAAGTCACTATCATTATTAAATATCTGCCTCTCTCCTACAGTCACCTTTTCTATCTTAAATGGAGACAGATCAACCTCTTTAAATAACTCCACATTTACACTGACACCAAGCTTCCACACCATCTGAAGTGTTAAATGTATCATTTTGCCAGTGATAAACCGGTAGTTCTCTACAAAAAGCCACAACTCAACAGCCGCATCGACCCTCCGGTTTCCTGCAAACCGGCCTGACTCGGCATCAAATCGACGACGTTGTTTTTGTGGTCCGGACGGAATTCCGCCGAATGGGCATCCTGGATTCCACCAAGATTCCTTGCACATTCAACAATCGCCATCTGCAGGCCGAGACAGATGCCGAAGAAGGGGATGTTCCGGGTACGGGCAAATTCGACCGCGGCAATCTTGCCTTC
>CAXGMX010000204.1:0-3088 GCA_964010955.1 uncultured bacterium | reverse complement strand
ATTCCCGGAAGACATTCGATTCAGAGTACGACAGGACGTTGTTGTGGATCAAAGAGGGACTCTGGCTTCCGGTACAATATCAGCTCTTCGAGAGTGACGGCGAGATCATAAACACTATTCATTTAACCCATATTGAGATTAATACAGAGATAACCGATAATGAGTTTGTCTTGAATTTGCCAGATGATGTAGAGGTTATAGAGCCGTTTAAATAAACCGCTTGAAAATAAAGGATAGTAGTACAAATAACGTGGGCAGGTCACAGGGTCTTACTTACCCGTTTGCTCTCATTTCATATTATTCTAATCATTTAGCATGGGGGAATATATGAAATTATCTATTTTTATAATAATTGCCATTATTGGAGTTATTGCTTTTGCAAGAAAGAGAATTACCGGTGCTATCGCTAACAATAAAAACCTGCAAGATGCACCCATAGGAATTGTAACAAAGAATTTAACGGACAAAACTACTGAATGTATTAATTGGTTGACTGAACAGTGGAAGAAGTCTAACAAGGTTGCGACCACTGAAGTTATTGCTTGCCCTGAATGCGGTCAAAGACTGCGCATACCAAAAGATGTAAATCTAACCATTGAGTGTCCAAGAATGAAGTGTAAAGCAGTTTTTGATTATATCGAGGAGGAAGAAGAATAAAAAAGAAAAGATGTGGCTACACAATTTTTAAATATATGGAATTTTGTCTTCAACGCCTGCCTTTTTGAATGCCTCCAGGCGTAGGTTGCAGCTTTGACAGCGGCCGCATGCCATGTCATTCCTTTCGTAACATGACCAGGTAAGGTTGAGGGGGGCGTCAAGTTCAATTCCTTTTTTGACAATCTCAGATTTCTTCATATTGAGTAGGGGGGTAACCACTTTTATGTTGGTTGAAGGTTTTGTCCCCACTTTAACAAGCCTGTTAAAGGCATCATAGTATCTGACCCTGCAATCCGGGTAATCAGGGCTATCCTGCTGGACTGCTCCGATATATACTTCCTCTGCTCTGATAACCTCAGCCCAGGAAACTGCTATTGCTAATAGATGTGTATTCCTGAATGGTACGTAAGACATTGGGACTTGTCTGTTCGTGGTGTCTTTAGCTACAGGTATGTCCGGATCAGTAAGGCTGGAACCGCCGATCTTACTTAGATAGTCAATCTTCGTTGAGAAAATCCTCGCTTCCGGAACTTTGTAATAATTTGAAATTGCCCTGAAAGATTTATATTCTCGCGATTGAGTACGCTGAGAATAACCCACATGAAGCAGGGCGATGGTGTGTTCCGCATTTGCAATTGCAGCAGTCACACAACTGTCAATGCCCCCGCTTAAGAGAACTATAGCCAGTCCTTTATTATCAGATGAATTTGATTGTGGCTTTTTTCTTTTAATGCTCATACGCCTCTAACCTTATCCGGCCATATATACTTTTGAAGTTGGAGTTGGAAACGTACTTCAAGGTTGTCCTTCAAGATCCACCCGGCAAGGGTCTTTGGTTTCATCCTCCCATAAGCAACACCGAATAATATCTGTGCCCTGTTTGTTAATTTATATTTTCTGGTAATTCGCTTAGCCCATTCATAATCCTTTTTAGATGATATTATAAATTTAACCTCGTCTCTGGCTTTTAGTCTCTCAAAGTTTCCCCAGTCCATTTCCTTTTCCATTCCGCTGTCAGGACATTTTATATCCATTATTCTGGTTACAGCCTTTGGCAGCATGTCTATGTTAATGCTTCCACCCGTTTCTACAAATATCTTATAATGACTCTTTTTTAGAAGATCTATCAATTTAGTGACACTGTTCTGTAGAAGGGGCTCGCCCCCCGTGACACAGACATTCTTGCAGCCATACCCCTTTATTGTACTTAATATCTCATTTGCCGACATCTCACGTCCCCTCGTCATAGGCATAAGTTGTATCACAATACGAACACCTCAGATTACATCCTGTCAGCCTGACAAAGACGCATGGGATCCCTGCATAGGAGGATTCGCCCTGAATGCTCTTAAATATCTCATTTACACGTAAAAGGGGGGTATTCCTACTCATATATATGCAAAATAGCCAAAACAGCGTAAATACGTGATTTAGTGTAGTACAGGCTGAAATACGCGAAATCACGATATTTCACGAACATAACATAAGATATCTTATCAGACGTTCAATGTATCCAAATAAAAGGCAGAAGGTTCGCATTTGATACCTTCCACCTGGAGTCTGGTATCGTAAGTGCCTGTGCTTAGGGCTTCTTTCTGAATACCAGGAAATAATGATATGGCATAAAGCTGTGTTTTTCTATTAAATCAAACCCAAATTCTTTCAACATCTTTTATAACTGTACTTTTGGAAACTCTCATATCCAATGGGGGCCCGCTTTTGCTGCGGCCTGTAGTATTAGAAACATTTGAAATTTCCTTAATTATTGCATGGCCTCCCATCATTCCATATAATCCATACCCATTTTATTGTCTCTTAATTTTTATTAATAAATTCATTATATTTTTATACTTTCCTTTCTTAAATAGTCACATATAAAAAAAACTCGATTTGAAGGACATCCTATTTTTATTTAAAACATTTGTAATTGCCCAAGGTAGCACTCTAAGTTTTTTGGCTCTCTGTGCCTTTATGCATTTTCCCACTGGACCATCTTCTGTTGTTTCAATAAAAATGCAGTTTTTTGGGCCATCTTTTGCATAATCACAATCCATAGAATTTGATGTTGGTGCATACTTATTAGGTGTATCAACTCCTCCAAGATTCTTCTGCCCTTACCTTGCTTTCCAAATTATTGGGTTGATTTTTGTTTATGTTGCCTGGAGCTGCGTACGGGTGTTTATAAAACTGTAGATGAGGATACCACTCTTTTACTTGTTCCATAAATTCAGGGTCTAATTCTACTTCATACAAAGTCTTTGCTTTGGAAAGGCCGTCCATGGACAAACCATTCACTTGAGTAAGGTTGGCACTACTCAGGTCGGCACCTTTCAGGTCGGCACCTTCCAGGTCGGCATTACCCAGTTTGGCATCTCTCAGGTCGGCATTACTCAGGTCGGCACGTTTTCCTTCTTTCTTATCTGTGTCATAC
>CAXGMX010000203.1:0-3100 GCA_964010955.1 uncultured bacterium | reverse complement strand
CTCTTTCTCTTTAATGTTCAATTCACTTTTCAAATGAACTATTTTTTTGGTTAATTCTCTTTGTTTAATCTCTAAACGAGTAACATGTTTCTTTAGACTAAAATTCTTCTTTGCCAGATCTTCAACTTTAATGGTTTTCTCTTTCAAGTGCTGTTTTAAGAGAAGATATTATCTCATTCATATGAGCATCCCCGGTTACAAAAGAATCAAGTTTTTTCTGTAATTTAGCCGCTTTTTCCCTCTGTCTTTTTAGCTCATCATAAAGCTCCTGAATGCTGTTTAATATCTCTTCTGCCAGGTCAACTGAACTTTCCATTTCAATTGTATTACGTAATATGTGCCTTTTTTCTCAATTTTTGCCTCTGTTTCTTGAATGTTCTTTAACAGAGAGGTTACATCCTTAACCACACCAGTGGAGAATTCCATGTCTGTGCTCTGTTTTTGCAGTTTCACACCTAAATCCTTGTTCTCATTTTCTAAATCCTTAATTTTATCTTCCAGGCCTTCATTACCACATCCAAAAACACAAACAAGAATAATAGAAATTAATATATATTTTCTCACGGCTTAATTTTCTCCTTTCATATTTCTAGAATCTTCTTTATCGTCTAGTTGTGGTATAGTTTTTTATGCTGGCAAAATTGAATGAAATAATAAATCTATAAATTATTCAAGTCAAGAGAAAAGCGTGCCGCCAATGCCTAAACCCTTAAATTAGTTGAAAACAAATGGTTAACAACCTCTAGCTTCTCTTCTTATTCTGATAATTCCTGATTTCTTTATCCAGCTTCTGGCTCTCTTCCTTGCTGAGTAATTTTTCTGCTAAATCCATGGCTATTTTAGAAGCAGAATCTCCGGATGTCCCTTCCATTTCTTTTATCTTCCAGATGTTGTTTTCCTTGCCCAGAATGAAAGTACCCTGTTTCTGCCTTAAGGGCAAATTGCCATTGTCATATAATGATTTAATTTCATATTCAGAATGAGTGATTTCAAATACCTTTTCCATGTCCGGGACTATTGATTCAATATTAATGACCGCTGTTCCATCATCGGGTAAATCTATTTGCACAACCTGATGTCTGGTGAAAGAATGAGCCAGATGGACTATTGAGATAAGCTTTTCAGGAGCAACACTGGTAACAAAGTTTAAAAACTCTAACCATTCCCTGATGTCTTCATTTTGATCAGAGACTAACGTATATGCGGTCTGATAATCATTTGAGATTACGGCGTCCAGGTATTTCCTCATCACTACTTCAGGAGTATCCTTTTGCAAACTGAAAACATGTTTAGTCCCGGATTGTAATGTAGCCAGAATAATAGCAATGAATAAAATTAAAGAAAATAAACGTTTCATATTATGAACGCCCCCCTTTTATTTCTTGAATCTCTTTATTGTCATTCGATCCACGGTCTGTTCTTAACGATTAATTTCCTCATGCTCCTCATATAGAGAGTCTTCTTCGTTCCTTATTCTTGCGCTGAGAGCGGACAAAAAGCCTTTCAAAATTTACCGAAAAGTTCTCGTCTATTTCTCCTTCGGCAAACATTAATTTTTATATCTATTCTACAAATTAGTGTAATTATAAGGCTGGGCAGTCTATAGCTAATGTGTTGCAAGATAGTTCATGTATTTACATCCCTGTAAAAACAAACTTATTTATGAAAAACATATCCATCATCAAATGGTATGTATGTTCGTGTGGTATGAAATCTAGTAGATTGTAGAAATACTAAGGATTATAATACTCAGGTAAGTATCAAAATCAAGAGGAAAAATGATAGTTAACCCCGAATGGCAGAAACCTGAAGAAAAACCACACTTTCATCAAACTAATCTGAGTTGAGCTCATGTCTCACTGGATTGCATAGAGAAATTAGTTGAATGGATGGAAAGTATTGGTATAGAGGAGATGGATTGAATTGTTTGCTGATAATAAGGATTTGGTAATATGAAAGATGGTTTCGTAAGCGTTACACTCTTGTATTCCGATTTCTATCAGCATCATAATACAGAGACGAAGGTTGGTCTGCAGCATTCCATATTGCATCAAATGCTGGCTTGAGAATAGCCTCGGAGGGCTAATGTGTTACCTTCCCTTCCTTCACAACCTTCATCAATTCCCTATTCACAGCTAACCTTGTTACTACCAGCCATACAAGACCGAAGTCGCAGAAAGGCCTCCCAGAATCGTAATGACTATACCCGGATTGCTAAGGTTCCGTACATAAACAAGAACCGTAAGCCCCAGGAAAATAAAGAGCAGAGGAAGTTTATACTCTTTTGCTGTATCTTCTACTTCAACTAAATGATCACAGTTATCACATTTTACTGAGAGCATGATTTTATATTGGCTCTTCCAAAAGATGTTGTGGTACCGCTGCGGAGCTGGTGACCCATGGCTACCCGGTGCACTTCGCTTTCTGGCGTGGCGAGAAAATGGACGTTGAGTCACGCGCGAGTCAATGGGCTAGGACCTGGATCGAAAAGAACGACACCCGAAAGATGGAACTGACCGCAAACATCATGGCAGCAGCGGATGTGGAAACGGGAGAGGTTCGACTGTACTTCGTGCCACGTGCGCGGTCGAATACCACTGGCCAAAGCGCCATCCGCAAGCGACTGATCGGGGGTCTGGAGATGCTGGGCGAACTGGTTTTTTCATCCAGCAATGACAAGCGTCAACTCGACGCCGGGCAGATTGACTACTTTAGCCTGGCGCAGATGCTGGCCGATGTCTGTCCGCAACGGGACGACCACCCTCTCATTATTCCGTCTCCGACACGGTAGCCTCCCGGGTACCATCCTGATCGGTTGCAATAGGCCTTCAAGAAACGCCGGCCTATGAAAGTTGTTCAAAAACTCGTTGGTATCATACCTGTCACACGATAGCCTCTTTCCAGTTTCAGTTGCTTTTCACATAGAACCAATGCCCGATATCTGTCTGTAAAGCTCTTTATCGCAGCCAAGCGTTGGTCGAATTCAGTATTCGATCGGGGCGCGAGCACCTGTCCCTCTGCCATCAACTCTGGCACCCATAGAGCCGGTGTTAATTGTATTCGAGAGAGTATTGTTGCTTTAATACGCTGTTGAATCACG
>CAXGMX010000202.1:0-3191 GCA_964010955.1 uncultured bacterium | reverse complement strand
GAACATGTATGGATTAAAGGTATAGAAAAGAAGTGCAATTAAACTTGGTGTCTTATCAAAATATTTTCTTGCCAGTTTATATAAAAGGAATGCACCTCCACAGAAAGCCATTATTGACACCAATCTGCCTAAATATTCGTGGACACCAAATATTTTATACAGTATTGCCACAGTGAATGTGTATAGATGAAACTCTGTTCCTCCAATATAGCCTTCTGTTGCACCACCACTCAGTATCTGGGGATAGAAGATATTCATTCCATGGTAGTAGAAATTACGTGCAATAGATGCAGTATCACACTGTCTCCATCCGGCAACCTCAAGAATGGGGTCTGTTACATTAATCAACCTTGCTATAAAACCTGAGATTATAATGAGGATTGCGTATAGGGAGTTTTTGTCTAGATTCTTCACAATTTTTGCAATAATATATTTATCAGTTAATTCTATGACCTCATAGTCGTGCTGGAGATGTGAGATAACGTCTTTGTTGATCTCCATAACCCTGCTTGACACAAACCAGGTTGCACCTTGCTTTCTTAGAACTTCTATAGATTCGATTGTGCATTTACTGGATTCCATTCTCCAGCCTCTTCTATCAGAATAATAGAGAAGTTCGGGACCTCCCCAATGCGCCGTAATAATCAGGGCATCTTTGGGACTTATTTTTCTTACCTTGTTTCCAGCAACATAAATTGGCATATCCTTTACCATCCTTTCAGGTTTATACTTGGACTTAATCTTGTGGTGACAGATAAATGGCAGCATAATGAGCATTAATATAAAGACAGGTGCAACAAAGAACTTTTCTAATATTGGTAAGTGCACAATCTTAGCACGTTTAATTCTATCAAAATATATCACTATAACCCACGCAACGAATATGGATGACGGAGCGGTAATGGTAATGGTGTAGTATGAATGGTAATCGGACGTTCCGGCGCTTATAAAGAATGAGATTATCTGGCTTAGAATCCAGTAGTGGAAAAGATACAAATCTTTTGTCCTTATTGCCGAGAATATCCCCACAATGGTGAAGACAGCGCCTATGTATATCAAATGTCTCTGAAAAATGTACAAATAAAAAACCTTTTTGTAGAAGTATGAATTAGTTAGAAAGCCTAAGCCAAGTCCTTCTTTATTAATAAGACTTTTCCCAGAAAAAGCGCCAAATGAGAGTCCATTTATGTCATTTGATTTAATTGCATGAATGTACCATAAGGCGGTTGGAAGAAGTGTCAGGATTGCGAAAATCCAAAGTTTCCGTTCCAGAAACCACTTCCACTTGTATTTGACTATACACAGATATAAAAGCGGCAGGCCAAGGCAGACTGCCGGTATCTTAACCAGAAATGCACAAGCCCCGCAAAGCGTCATGAGAATAAAGTCTTTACGTCTTTCAGTATCTATCCATTGTGAAAAGAAATAGACCAATGCTATAGAGAAGAAGAGCATTGTCGACTCCGGCATAAATGCCCTTGAGTAGAAAAAGATGTGTGGGTTAAATGTGTAAAATAGTAAGGCTATTATTGCCCCTTGTGCTCCAATGTATTTTCGCACTAACTTATATAAGAAAAATGCTCCTCCACAGAAAGCAAATATAGAAACCAGCCTCCCTAAATACTCATGAACACCAAATATCTTATACAATAATGCTACAACAAAAGTATACAATTGGAATTCAGTTTCCCCAACATAGCCTTCTTTGGTACCACCCCATAATATCTGAGGATAGAATATGTTCATTCCATTGTAATAAAAGTTACGTGCTATGGCAGCGGTTTCAGTCTGCCTCCACATTGTAACATCAAACAAAGGCTGGCCTATATTTATCAACCTTAACAGGAAGCCTGAAATTATAAATGAGAATTGCATATTTAGAATTTTTATCTGTCATATAGTAAATCCTTTTTAGAAACCGTTCCAGGTTATCATTATTTCCAGCTTATTTATTACACGTATAATAAGACACAAATGCCTAGACGTCTTTATTATTCAGTTTGTATCCGGCAAATCTATACATCAGCACATATTTGGCCATCTTGATTATGAATTTTGGAGCCTCTACTCCAAGATTCATCTTTGATTTCCCATAGACCCTGGCATTAAAGGTAACTGGCATTTCAGCCACTCTCAAGCCACCGTATTTGCATTTTAGAATCATTTCCATAAGGAATGTATTTGTCTTTTCTTGTGTATCTATTTGCACCCAAACAACTTTCTTAATTGCTCGAAGATTTGCTGTAAAATCATTTGCCTTTATACCTGTTGTAATCCTTATGATCCTATTTCCACTCTTACTTACCCACTTCTTAACTCTTCCTTGCCAGGTTGCTGGCTCATAAAAAGAACCTTTAGAATATTTACTCCCCCATACCAAGTCATAGCCCTCTTGTATTTTCTCGTATAATCTATAGGTATCGGAAAGCGTAAATGACAAATCCGAATCTGATGAAAGAATTATTGAGTTTTTTGCGCTATTATAACCTTCTCTTATTGCCACCCCAATCCCTTCCTTCTTCTTCCTTACAATAACCCTAATGTTCCCGTACCTCTTGCTAAGTTCTTCTGCCACCATCTGCGTTCCGTCCGGAGAGTTATCGTCTACAACTATTATTTCATGATTTACATGCCCAAACGTCTTCTCAATCTCCGGAATGAGAATTTTTAATATTTTCCCTTTCATTGTAGGTAGGTAAGATTATAGATAAACTGGATTTTGACACAGGATTAAGTGATAAGATAAAAATTAGAAAATAATAAGTCTTCTAACATACTCTTTTTGCATGAATCATATTTTGCATATTATAATTTGACAATAAGGTACTCACTGGTTGACCTTATTGTTTCGTATTTATTCTTCAGATATTCAAGCACACTACTGTCGATCTCATCCTGTTCAGTTGTAGCAAGATATTTTGCACCTTTTCGTCTGAAATCTTCTATATGCTCTATTGAAAGAAGATACGCAACGTGATTCCAGCCCCTTCTATTAGAATAGTACAGGATTTCCGGTCCACCCCAGCTACATCCTACTATGAGATCATTCTTTGGTATTATTTTATCAACAATCTTGCCTACTTCATAGATAGGATAGTCCTTTGCAAGTCTTTCTGCTTTATACCTACCGGTTATCTTGTGGTGAATTATAAGAGGAAGTGAAACAATCATGGACACAAATAACACTAATA
>CAXGMX010000201.1:0-3215 GCA_964010955.1 uncultured bacterium | reverse complement strand
TTCTGGTGTCTTTTTGCCTTTTATCGCTTGTGGTTTTGAGCATAGTATAGCTAATATGACTATTTTTGGCGTTGCTCTTTTCACATCTCATCCTGATACAGTTAGCTGCGCCGGCTTTGCCTGGAACATGCTTCCGGTTACACTTGGTAATGTCATTGGCGGCTGCTTTTTCGGCCTTGTATACTGGTATGCTACATATGTACCTGAAGCGAAACTTGTACCTGATGGTGATGGTGGAAAGTCTGTAAGGCTTACCGAAACAACTCGTCCTGACGGTCTGGTAGTAATTGGTGAAGATGAAAACGAAAACGAGATTTATGGAAAGCTTCCAAGTCAGTCATAACAGAGGCAGTCTTTGAACTGAATAGAGTTTTGTTTTCGTTATTGATGAGTTTTTAGAGTATCAAGTTTAGCAGATAAGAAGATTTGTTACTTATGAGCGTATAGAATGTTTGTATGCCATTTGAAATTAAGGTTAATAAGCGGTTTTCGTCTGTCTATTTTTTTTAGAGCTTCTAAGTGAGGAGAATGTAACCATGTCGTTATTAGATCAACTAAAAGGTTTACCCAGGGCACCACAACCGGCAATATCTGCGAGAGAGTTATGGATTACTTTCATAGGTTCGATAGTGGGTATAGGAATTACTGCTGCTATGGCTTTTAAATGGAACTGTCCTATGTTATTAGGGCCTTTTGGTGCAACGGCAGTATTGATTTATGGTGCTTATAAAGCGCCTCTGGCACAACCAAGGAATGTCTTGTTAGGTCATTTTCTCGGTGCACTAATGGGTGTGGCCGTGTATGACTTTTTGGTCTAACATGGTGGTCTCTTGCGCTTGGTGTTACCCTCACAATCATCTTTATGATGGCAACTTATTCAATGCATCCACCGGCAGGAGCAACTGCATACGTGGCTGTACAGACCGGGGGATTGGGTGTTGGCTATGCATACATAATAAACCCTGTTCTTTTAGGGGCTTTTGTCTTATTGCTAACTGCCGTTATCATTAACAAGGCAGGCAAGAGGGATTATCCTTCAAGTTGGTGGTGATTTATTCTAAACAGTGGGAGGTTTCCCCGGACAGAAAGTGCCGAGGACTTTCCCCGGATAGAAACTAAAAGATTTCTGTTGGGTAGGATGTAAATAATTTATATTTTAATGATACGATAGCCGGTTTGTGGCTAATGTTGAAATTCCAAAAAGTTAAATTTCGAGGGAGTAAATAATGCATATTTCAATTAAGAGCCATATCATAATGTTGTTGGTTGTCTTTTACGTTGATGTCGATTCTTCTATTAAAGATTGTGGCCTACCCCAGAATACACAGTGATCTTGAGAATGTCATCATGGACAACCTTGAAGTTATCGGGCACAAGCAGGCTGAATTGGTGTCTACCTGGATGCGAGAAAGGATGAAGGATGTTATTGTAATAGCGGCAAATCCTTTCATGTCTAAAAGCGCAAACATTACAAAGGCAGACGAGAATTACAACGATACAGTCCAATATTTGGAGAAGGTTGCAATAGAGTATGGTTATAAAGGTGCATTTGTAAGTGATAAAAGAGGGGTGGTAAAAAGTTGCGACATCTGAAGAAGGCGTAGGAAGGAACATCTCAAAAACAGCTTTTTTCAAAAATGCAATACAGGGAAAAACATTTGCAACAAGTATAGTACCGTCAAAAGTATCACTTATAAACGAATTTGAGGAGAAAGAGGTTGGGGTGCCAACCATGTTCATATCAACGCCATTAAAGGACAAGGATGATGTGATAGTTGGTACTGTTACATTGAGAGTTCATGTGGGCATCCTCAGCAATTTAATGCAAAGCTACAAATTTGGTGATACAGGAGAGACTTATCTTGTTAACAAGGAAGGATACATGCTTACAGAGTCGAGATTCTCCAAACACCTGAAAAAGATAGGAAAGGTAAAAACGAGAAGTGCCCTGGAAATGCGGTTGCTTAATCCGGAGACGGGTAAATTAACCGCGGGTGTCAGGCAATGTATTGCAGGTGAATCCGGCTCTGATTCGAAAGGTTATAAAGATTACGGGGGAGTGTCTGTGCTTGGAGTGTGGCAATGGTTACCTGAATACAATTGGGGTGTTATTACAGAAATAGATAAGAACGAGGCTTATGGAGCCGTCTTACAATCTAAAAAACATAGTCATCGCGTTGTTGCTGGCAATAGCATTTCCAATTTTGTTAGTTGCATATCTGGTTGGTGGAAGATTCTCCAGGCCGATACTTGAGCTGACCGCAATAACCAAAAAGATGGCATCAGGGGATTTATCTCAAAGCGTGGATGTGAAAAAAATGAATAAACCTTTAATTAGCGACGAAATCGGAGAGTTGGCATTATCTTTCAACACGATGTCGCAAACTCTGGGTAAAAAGATGAAGGAGACGGCTGAATCTGAGAATCATTACAGAGAATTGTTTGATTCTCTCAGGGCCGGTATTTATCAATGTGAACCCGGAGTTGAAGGTAAGTTTACATGGGTAAATCATGCTGCAGCGGAAATTTTCGGCTATGAATCGCCGGAAGAGATGGTCGGGACAAAAGTAAAGGATATTTATGTAGATCAAGGTGATAGGAAAAGGCTCGTAGAGAAGCTGGAAAAAGATGGAGTCTGGAAGGACTTTGTTTCATATTGTATAAAGAAAAACGGTGAGAAATTTTACACTGAACGTACTTCTAATATGGTGCATAATGCAGACGGTAAACCAACTCTTATTCAAGGTATGATCAGGGATATAACCGAGCGAAAGGAACAGGAAGATGCGCAAAAGAATGCGCAAAAGAAATCTGCTACTAAGAAAACGACAAAGTGAAAAGAGTTGAAGGTGTATACGCAAATTTATAAGAAGCTTGGCCTGGTAGTTCAAACAATACCACATTAACTAGCAAGGAGTAGGAAATTATGGGTAATGGAAATTCTAAGGGTCTTTCGGTAAATGCGAAGACCATTATTCTGCTACTGTTGTTTTTGAATATCGGGTTTACAATAAAAATGGTAAAAAGATACCAAACCACGAAGGATGCGGGTTATATGAGAGAGCAGACTTTCAAAGAGCAAATGGAAAGAAGGGTTCAGAAGGCTTTTGGTTCGGCAGAGGAGTTTGCCAAGATTATTGAAGACGCTTCAAGTCAAAAAGTGGAAGCTGAGAAGGTTGCTGAAGCTTTGAAGGAACAAGATATAAAAACAAAAT
>CAXGMX010000200.1:0-3278 GCA_964010955.1 uncultured bacterium | reverse complement strand
GTCTTTGTTCCTGGGGGAGAAAAATCATACTAACGCCGTACTTACCTGACGAAGGGAGGGATATACCAATAGAATTACATTCGTGTTTTAAGAACGCATCCGGTATTTGGATAAGGATACCGGCTCCGTCTCCGGTCTTTGTATCACCTCCTGTTGCACCACGGTGTTGCAGATTAATCATGACCTCAATTCCACGTTCAATGATTTCATGTGATTTGGTGTCGTTTATATTAACAACAAAACCAACACCGCAACCATCATGCTCATATTTCGGATCGTACAACCCGGATCGTTCAGGATAACCGGCTAAATTGACATTTTTAAAATTGCTAATCTCTGCCATATCTACTTTATTACCTTTTATCACAATTTATATTAAAGCGTGGAAGTCTACATAAATTAGACAAGTCGTTACTAAAAATATAAGTTATACAATATTCACGTAACTTTTCAATAATTGCAACCTGTTGCTTTTAAATAGATTTATTGTGAAGCTACGCAATTATATGTTTAATACATTTAAGGTACTAAGGCGGGGGAGTTGAAGCTGGCACAAGCTCTGCTGCAGTGTGCGAGCGTTCGACTACCTTTGACTCCAGACATTTTAGATAACTGTACGGGATCCGCCGATAACCCCAATTCACCAACCAGGCAGGCAGCCAGCCACCGGGATCCACACAAGCATGGAGTTCAACATGTGTGAGAGAAGAATTTATTCTCTTGAGTATCCAACAGCATTGTAAATATGGAATATGAACCCTACTTTTAATGTAAGGTGCATCAGGACTTTCAGTAAGCTCAGTATTCACCCGGATATTTGACCTTTCCAGGTCAGTGATTACAGTTCTTTTGGCAACATAATCTCTATCAGCCACCGGCCAAACGCCATTACAGGCGACATAAATAATGGTTTCGCTATCATTGATACTTTTAACGTTTTGTGCCGTCTATACATTGGGGAGCCCAGTCCGGCATAATCTCTGTATCGAGAATAACTGACAGATAATCGGTTATTTCTCCACGAAGGACTCCTGTAGATTTAAACTCTATGAAAACCGTATCATCTTTAATACGTTTGTGAACAGTGATACCATCTGCCTCATAAACGAAGTGCCATTCCTCCTCTCCAGCCTTCAACGGAATAAGATCAAAAAAAATAACTGCCGAAAGAACCGTTACGAAAGATAAAATAGGAGGTAGCACTCGTTTTTTCTGAAAAGACTTTGTCTCAATTTCGGTCTCACCTATACCCATTTAACACAAAAACCTTTTATTATAACGGAAGAACAACAAGCCTTAAAATCCGCTTGCCCTTTCCAATCCGTCCCATAACACAGTTCTGGCATCAAGGAAATCCATTGCCCCGAACCTCAGCAACTCCTGATGATCTTCCGTCTGTGCAAATGGGAGTAAAGAATCCTTTATACCCTCTGCATGTTCTACATCCAGCTCAATATGTGCAGAAAAGAAAAAGCACATCGTCCTCACTCAAACCGGCACCCCTGCATCCCTCACGTACAAGCGTATACATCTGCGGCACGATATATTCAGTACCAGGGCCCATACCTCCGAATGCCTCTATATAATTGAGAAATCTGATATTCAGATATTTATCGACGAAAAGCTTTGTCTCCGGCAACGGCTTGATTGCATGCAGCGCCTCTGGTGACGTGTCAATACCTACAGACCTTAAAAATCCTCGGAATATTGCAGGATGTGTTCGTTCTGCATCCATATCCTGATTCTCTTCCTGACGTCCGCCATATTCTTCATGAAGATTCTTAATTAATGGAGCTCTTGATGCTTCGTCCGGAGTAATTGCTACCAGAGCTGCCAGGTATCTGGAGAAATGACGTGAAAAGCAGTAATACTGCTCAGCAAAAATCTTAACTTGATCCTTATTAAGCTCTCGGTTTTCAAACCTCTTTAAATAAGAATGTTTCATTGCCGGATGTTCAAGACAATCCGCTTGCAGCTTATCTACAAATTCTTCGGCTGATACTGTCATAATTAATCCCCTCTTAAAAGACATAATGTCAATGCCTGCTACTATGTGCAAAGCATATACCACTAAAAAATTATTTCAATCAACGTAATATGAGGTAGATCGTAACTGCCATCCTATTGGTATCTTATATCTCCATGGCAAAGTCTAGAAAAGTTATATAGGTTCAGGCTAAAGCAATAATCACGCATATTATGCGTATTTACTATGATGATTGGAAGGCAATAACGAATAATATGCGCTATGATTTAGTATGATTACTTGGTGGATCTTTTATTTATGGGTACATAATTTTGCTTAGCATGACCAACGTAGATTTGCCTGGGTCGTGCAAGTTGCAATCTGTTGTTTTCAGTTGCTTCCTTCCAATGTGCAATCCAGCCGGGTAACCTGCCAATAGCAAAAAAAGACCGGAAACATATTTTTCGGCACACCAATAGCGCGGTAGATAAGCCCGCTGTAAAAATCAACGTTGGGATATAATTACGTTTTATAAATAGGGATCATTCAATGCAATTTCTTCCAATTCAAGCGCTATATCCAACAAAGGGTCTTTACGTTTTAATACATTAAAAACATTTTTAGATAATTTCTTCAAAATTTGAGCCCGTGGATCATAATTTTTGTAAACTCGATGTCCAAAACCCATCAGGCGAAAGCTACTTTTTTTATCTTTTGCCATCTTAATGTATTGTTTTACATCCATGCAGCCGGAATGAATTTCCTCCAGCATTTCAATAGCCGCCTGATTGGCTCCACCGTGAAGGGGTCCCCAGAGTGCTGCTATTCCTGCGGATATAGAAGCGAAAAGATTGGCGCCAGAAGAAGCAACCATACGTACTGTTGATGTACTGCAATTTTGTTCGTGATCTGCATGTAGTATCAAGATTAAATCTACTGCCCGCTTTACTTCTGGATGAACTTCATAAGGCTCATGTGGCAAAGAAAACATCATATGAAGCAAATTTTCTGCATAACTGAATTCGGACTTAGGGTAGATGAACGGTTCACCGCGAGACATCTTGTAGGAAAAAGCTGTGATAGTGCGAATCTTACTGATCAAGATTGCCGCTGCTTTTTCAACTTCACTGGAGCTATGAGGCATGGCTAATACCGGATGATAACAGCTCAACGCATTAACCATTGCCGAAAGCATCGCCATAGGATGGGAGTCAAACGGGAAGCCCTCAAAATGGTGTTTCAGGCTCTCATGTAGAAGAGCATTATTGGTTAGCAAATCGGTAAATCTCTTTCTCATCCCTTTGGTAGGCAA
>CAXGMX010000199.1:0-3310 GCA_964010955.1 uncultured bacterium | reverse complement strand
TAAGAAGAAAGTAGCTAACGAAGAAACCGGCTAAGAAGAAAGACAGCTAAGAAGAAACCGGCTAAGAAGAAAGACAGCTAAGAAGAAACCGGCTAAGAAGAAAGCAGCTAAGAAGAAACCGGCTAAGAAGAAAGCAGCTAAGAAGAAACCGGCTAAGAAGAAAGCAGCTAAAAGAAGGTAAGCCTTTATTTAAGAATATTTCATTTATTAGGAGGTACTGTGAAGTATATCTATACGGCGTCTGATTGCCCAAAGTGTGAAACGCTAAAGGAAAGTTATAAAATGCAGAGCATTGAATATGTTGAGAGAGATGCGGATAGGCTTAAAAACCCGGCGCATGATAGAGACAATATTGATGTTGAGGCGTTTGTACAACTTTCGATGCAAAACATGATTTTACCTGTAGAAATAAACAACTAGAATCAAAGACCTGCCTCTGTTGCTAAATTTCTTCCGGGTTTGTTTGGGGAACTAATGAGCTTTAAACGGCTATAATATTAACATGCAGTCTCCATAGCTGTAAAATCTATAGCCGAGGCTTATAGCTTCTTCGTAAGAAGAAGCTATATTTTCCCCTCCTGCAAAAGCAGACACGAGAAGAATTAACGTTGACCTCTGCAAGTGAAAGTTTGTTATTAATGAATCTGTAAGCTTAAACTTATATGGTGGATATATAAACAAATCGGTCCATCCTGAGCTTCTTTTTGATGTGTGATTTCTCGCTAATGTTTCCAGGACTCTACATGTTGTTGTACCAGTAGCAATAATTCTTTTACCGAGTGACTTTGCTTTATTTATAGTATCAATAGCTGCTTCAGGGATATTGTAGAACTCTTTATGTATAGTGTGTTGCCTGAAATCTTCTTTTTTTATGGTTTTAAATGTTCCTAAGCCAACATGTAGGGTTATGTAAACTATCTTTATTCCTTTGTTAGTTAATTCCTGCAGAATGTTTTCTGTAAAGTGAAGGCCAGCGGTGGGAGCAGCAATTGCTCCCATTTTTTTGCGTAAATGGTTTGATAACGTTCTTTATCATGTATTCCTGATGATTTATCCTCTGGATTCCTTTTTATGTACGGAGGCAATGGCATGCGGCCAGAGTTTTCCAGCATTTCTATAAATTTCTTTCTGTTTTCAAATCTAATTGTCCAACTTCCTGTGTCATTTCGGCATACAAGACGTCCTATTACAGTATTATTGCCAAAACACAGGGATTCGGTTTCCTTTAGTCTATGATTTGATTGTAAAAGTATTTCCCACGTATTCTCAAGTATTTCTTTAATAATGAGACCTTCTACCCTGCCACCAGTTGTCCTGTAACCTATTATTCTGGCAGGGGCTACTTTCGTATCGTTCAGGACTAAGACATCTCCGCAATTTAAATATTCAATAATATCGTAAAATTTTCTGTGTTCGATCCTGGCGCTTTTTCTATGAAGTACAAGCAAGCGTGATTCATCTCTTTTTGCAGTTGGATGCTGGGCAATAAGATGCTTTGGAATAGTATAGTCATAGTGACTGATTTTGTAGGTTTCTGCATTCATAAAACTTTTGTGCATAAAATCGGATTTTTTAATAAGAAATTTTGGAAATTTTATTTATGTATTGTTATACAAGATGTTGAGTTTTTTCTCAAACAAACATTAAATATAGTAAAATGTGGACAATTTCAATCCTAAATACAAAAAAATATTATAAAAAAGGCTTGACAAAGGTGAGAAATGGTGTATTTTCCTGGCTAAATGGTTGAAATATGGGTAGAAATGGGGAATAGCCATGTTTACAGGAAAACATCATCATACTATTGATGATAATAATCGACTAGCCATGCCTTCTTCGATACGAAAATGTGTGGATGAAGAAAAAGAAGGTAAAGGTTTCTTTATAACTCCGGGTTTAGACAAATGTCTTGCCATATACCCTCCGCTTCATTTCAAAGCAATAACAAAAAAACTTTCAGAGCTTATGTTTACTAATAAAAAGGACGCGGACTTTCCATCGTCCTTTTTTTTCTAGGTCAAGTTTTGTTACCTGTGACGAACAGGGAAGAATTGTTATACCTCAACTGCTCAAGGATTATGCCGGCCTTAAGAAGGAAGTTGTTATTATTGGTGTAGTGGACAGGATCGAGATATGGGACTTAAAACACTGGAATGAATTCGAAGAGGATAACGAGCAGAACTTTGAAAGAGATGCAGAAGATCTGTTTCGACTGGGTTCTGCCCCGAATCAATGACGAAATAAACCAGTTTCGTGAAATTTAGCAAATGAATAGAGTTTTTATCAATGATTTTTTCTGATGATGATTACCCTCCGCATAAGCCTGTTATGCTTGATGAGGTATTAAGTTTCATTAAGCCAGGTAAGGGGGACATCATTGTTGATGCTACAATTGGTGCTGGAGGACATAGTTGTGAAATATTAAAGATGATAGAGCCTGACGGACTCCTTATAGGAATAGACAAGGATGCTGAGATATTGAAGATTGCAGGTAGGTATCTA
Source organism: uncultured bacterium (assembly GCA_964010955.1). GTDB lineage: Bacteria > Planctomycetota > Brocadiia > Brocadiales > Scalinduaceae > Scalindua. Next base: position 808 of record CAXGMX010000199.1, on the reverse strand, counting down.
TCAAAGATAAGCGATTCTTACAAATTGTATCAAGCTGACTATGTAGACCTGGATTATATTCTGAATAAATTAGAAATTAGTAAGGTTCAGGGTATTTTGCTTGACCTTGGAGTTTCGTCGTTGCAACTGGATTCCATGGAGCGTGGTTTTAGTTTTATCAAGGAAGGCCCTTTAGATATGAGAATGGACAGATCACAGGGTAAAACGGCTGAAGATTTGCTAAAAAGACTTTCTGAAAAAGAAATGGCTGATATTTTCTGGCGATATGGTGAAGAAGGAAGGTCCAGGCGCATTGCCAAGGCTATTATACAGGAAAGGAAAAGTGGGACGGAGATAAAAACAACGACCCAATTATCAAAAATTGTTGAAAAGGCATTATTCACACCAAAAAAATATCAAAAGAAAAGAAAAATCCATCCTGCCACTCGAGTATTTCAGGCGCTGCGAATAGCGGTAAATGATGAGTTAAAGAGTCTGGAGTATTTCTTAAATAACGTATGTGAGCACCTGGCCAGTGGCTCAAGAATTGTTGTGGTATCTTTTCATTCTCTTGAGGATCGATTAGTCAAGAGTGCCTTTCGTAAGGGGCAAGACGCATACAGCCTAGAGATTCTTACAAAAAAACCTCTAAGTCCCCCTGATTCAGAAATCAGAGAAAATGTTAGAGCTAGAAGCGCTAAACTTCGTGCAGCAGAAAGGACATAATTTATGAGAATTTACAGATATGGTTGTATACTCGTTGTTCTTTTAGTAATGGCAATTTTCACTATGTCGGAAGGTTCGAGAATAATAAAATTGATACGATGTT
>CAXGMX010000198.1:0-3348 GCA_964010955.1 uncultured bacterium | reverse complement strand
ACGCCACGTATTCGGCACGTCTCAGGTTGGTCATCACCCAGCCAGACACCATTCAGGTTGACATACCTCAGGTTGGCATCACTCAGGTCAGCTTTCTCTCCTTTTTCTTATCTGTGTCACGCCATTTTTTGTGTTCTTCGAGGATTTTTACTGAGTTTACCAGCGGTAAATTTTGTCATTCTTACTGCCCCCCTATCATACTCTGAATCAATTTGGTAATTATCTTTTAGACTGTTTCTTTTTAGCCCGTACAACTATCGGCCTTTTGCCTTTACCTTCCTTTTTGAATATATGTAGAATTATCTCTGCGTCTTCAAAAGGAACTGTTATAAACGAGAATTTGTCAAATATTTTGACATCATCTATTCTGCTGTCCTCAATATTGGCTTTCTTTTTTATCATGGTTACCAGTTTCTTACGCGTCATAGCATCTGATTTGCCAAGTGCCACAAACAGCCTTGCCGTCCCAGTCTTATCAACCGATATATCTTTGATTTCGCTGTAGCCTTTGCCGCTCAGTTCATCCTGGTATGAATGTTTAAGAAGAGCAGCTATGATATTTTCCGGTTCTTGATCCTCCAGCAGCTCCTGCGCCATATTGATGTAATCACCATTTTTATCTGATTTAATAATATTCTTAAGTTGTGTTCTTTATCCGTTTCTTCTTGGAATCTATGATGTCTTTTACTTTAGGTATTTTCTCTTTTCTAATCTTAGCTTTGGTTATTCTCTGTATAAACAGAAGGCTCCTATATTCTTCCGGTGTAACAAACGTTATGGCGGTGCCTTCTTTCCCTGCCCTCCCTGTCCTTCCTATTCGGTGTACGTAATATTCAGGGTCCTGAGGTAAGGAAAAATTAATTACGTGCGTCAGGTCAATGATATCAATACCTCTCGCAGCAACATCTGTTGCCACAAGAACATTGGTTCTCTTTCTCTTAAATTTATTCAGGATCGTTTCTCTCTGATACTGCGATATATCACCATGCAGTGCGTCTGCGTCATACCCCCTATCGACAAGACGTCTGCCTATCCTGTCTACGTCAACCTTAGTCCTGCAGAAAACCAGGCCATAGAATTCATGCTCGATATCTATGATCCTGCACAATGCATCAAATTTATCCGCAGTCGATACTTCAAAATATATCTGGTCAGTCAGGTTTACAGTCAGCTGTTCTTTTTTATTGTTACAAATTCATATTCGCCCATATACTTTTTAGCTATACGTAATATTTCCCTGGGCATTGTGGCAGAAAACAGCATAGTTCTCTTCTCTTGATTGGTAGCATTCATAATAAGCTCTACATCTTCGAGGAAACCCATATTCAGCATTTCATCCGCTTCATCCAGCACTAAATATGATATATCCTTCAGATTCATGCTTTTCCTTTTAATATGATCTATTACACGTCCGGGAGTACCTACCACTATGTCGACTACTTTCTTTAAACTTCTGAGCTGCAGTTCTATAGACTGGCCTCCATAAATGGGCACTATATGTAATTTCTTGTTTCCTTTCAGAGAGTTTAGTTCCTCTGAAATCTGGATGGCCAACTCTCTTGTTGGAGCAAGAATAAGAACCTGAGTCTTTTTTGTCTTTTCTTTTATCCGTTCAATAATTGGCAGTCCAAATGCGGCTGTTTTTCCTGTACCGGTTTGTGCCTGCCCAATTAGATCGCTTTTACCTTTTAACAGAATTGGGATGGTCTTTTGCTGAATCGGAGTAGGCTCCTCAAATCCCCTCCTCTTTAGCGCCAATAATGCATTTTCTGACAATCCCAGTTTTTTAAACTTCTCTAATTTTCCATATTTTTCCAATAAAAGTACTAACTTATATGTTTTTCATAATATACTACAAATTGTTTGAGAATAGCTATTTTATTTTCCTGACGATGATTACGGATAAATACCCCTTGCCACTTCTTTTAAGTGAGCTAAGGTCTCTGGTAATATATTCGTTGTCGAATCCAACATAAGAAGCAAACAGTGAATTGTCAATGAGTTTCATTTCTTCCAGAAGCTCAATCACCTCGTCCAGCTTCTTTGCCACCTTCATCAGGACTACAGTATCAAAGTTTTTAAGCACCGGACGCAATTCGCTGATATCATCCGATACGGGTATTATGGCCAGTTTTTCGTCCTGCTCTATCATGGGAAAATTAGCCAGACTCGCAGCAGAATTATAGGATGTGATGCCGGGAATTGTGTGGATGTTTTGTGGGGGGATAATTCCGGAGAGTTGCTGTAAAAGATAACAATATGTACTGAATGTTAACGGGTCTCCAATGGTAAGATAAGCTACACTGTTTCCGGATTCTATTTCGTCCTTTATCTCATTTGCAGACTTTCTCCATGCTGCTTCAAGTTTTGTCTTATCCCTGACCATGGGATAAATCTGCTCAACAATACGTTTCCCTGCCGTAATGTCCTTAACTATGTCTAACGCCAGGCTTGATTTCTTTGAATCTGCTCTTGGTGCAAAGATACAATCTACAGACTTTATAATACGAACGGCCTTTAATGTAATTAATTCACTATCTCCGGGGCCTACACCTACACCATAAAATTCTCCTGCTTCACTATTCTTATTCACTCGATTCTTCATCCAGGATTATAATCACGTTTAAACCTTTTACCTGTACCCTCAGCAGAGATGTTACATCAAATTCACGAATTCTCTCTTTGTCCAAAGAAAGGTTTTCGCAGACGTATATCTTTCTCTCTTTTAAGCCTTCATCTAATAATTTTCTGGCAATAAGCTTCACATTATTAGAATTGTCTGTTAATACTGCAACCTTTTCATGCTCTCTAACCCTTCTGATGAGTTCAGCTAGCCTGCCTGTTCGTCCATGCAAGCTCATGAAACAAGCATCATTCCAGGTCCTGCCAATCCTGGCAAAAGCGAGCTGAACTGAACTGATGCCGGAACAACTACACAGTTTTCTATTCCTGCCTTGTCAACTATAAGTTTAGCATAACTGAAGAAGCCGGGATCACCACTTACAAGGACCACTACACTTTTATTCTTGCTCAGAGAAATGATTCGAGTGATAAGCTGTTTGTAATTTCTGTTGAGAGTATACTTAACCGCCTCTGAATTCTGGAATAAAGACAATAGTCTCCTGCTTCCGACCAGAACATCAGCATCTTTTATGTATTGCGAGGCCTGGCCAGTCATAAACTTCTTTGAACCCGGACCACAGCCTACTATAATAATTTTGTTTACAAGCTTCTTTGCCAATCCTTAAAACCCTTAGAAACCCCAATAATGTTTTTCCTCATGTCAAACAATATTGTTCCAATTTTTGCTTTAGATGAAATGTTCCGATCAGCCGCTGATTGAACATC
>CAXGMX010000197.1:0-3352 GCA_964010955.1 uncultured bacterium | reverse complement strand
GGTTACTGAGGACGAACCCAGAGATAAACATTGGGCGCCATTTGACTATGATGCTGGGACCGGGAAGTACATAGAATGTGAGGGTGACAAATGGTACAGCTTTGCACCGGTATACAATGGCAAAAGAGTACAGATTTATACCGATGAAGAATTAGGAATTACTACTGAAATTGAGGAGGCCAGTGATAGGGAGGGTGCAGATAGCGGAGTTGTAGAAGCGCCGGTCCCTGAAGCTTTATCACCAGTGTTAACAGAAGAAGCAGACACGGAATCATTGGCTGAAAACATGACTGAATCTGTAATTGAGCAGGAACTGGAGGAAACAAGTTCAATAGAATCTGCAAATGTACCCGAAATATCGGCTGAAGAGGATAAAAGTGAGAACGTGAAATCTGAGGAAGTCAGGGAAGGTAATTTGACTGCTGCTGAAACACGGATAATAAAAATACCGGTAAAAAAAGAAACATTCAAAGAGCCGCCAACGGCTGAAACCGAAAAAAAAGCTGTAATTAATCAAGAAAAATTAGTCCTTTTCACACCAGAAGAAGCAGATAAATTCCGCCATACAACAGTAGAGGAGTTACGCGATACAGAGAAGTTGAATCCAATCATGCGCTTGCGATCTGCTCCTAAAGGCCCATATATCTGTATAAATGAACCTCCGCTCACGTATACAGATGGCGTACAAACTATACTTGTGTTAAAGCAATTACACCCGAACCTCTTAGTTAAATTCGAAGAGAACCAGGCACCGGTTAATATGAAATCACTCCAGATTAAGGGGAAAAAGGGCATTTTCAGCAAGTCAATAACTGATCGTTTTATACCATACATTAAAGGAACAACTATAGAAGCAGAAGATATGGAAATGCGAAATGGTAACTTTATTCTTCAAGTAAAAATTGCGGATGTAAACAATAATAGAACAGATAAGAATTACCGTTTAATTGTAAAAGATAAATAATTGTATGGCTACCCCTGCCTAATTCTTTCGTAAGTTTATAATCCAGAAACATAGCCATTTTCATATTATTCTAATCATTTAGCCTGGATATATAATATGAGAAAATACTTACTACACGTCTTAATCATATCGTTTGTGTTTCTTTTAATGCCAGTTGTTAATGTATTTGCATTGCAGACACGTGGAATACAGGTACTTATTAAGGATGCGCAGGGTAAACAGGTGGGGTTGTATAAGGAGAGCCATGCCCTTGTGATAGGGGCAAGTCATTATACGGAAGGCTGGCCCAAATTGCCAGGTGTTAAGGAGGATGTACAGTCAGTCAATAAGATTTTAGAAGAGCATGGTTTTGAAGTGGTAACAGTAAATAACCCTGACAGTGAACAGCTTAACAGAGTGTATAAGGATTTTATCAATACATACGGACGGAAACCTGAGAACAGACTTCTGTTATATTTTGCAGGACACGGTTATACAAAGAAGATGTCATATGGAAGCGAGATGGGTTATATTGTCCCTGTTGATGCTCCCAATCCTGAGAATGACATCGATGGATTTGTGAACAAAGCAATGGATATGCAACAGATAGAAGTGTTTGCCAAACGTATTGAATCCAAGCATGCATTGTTTTTATTTGACAGTTGTTTCTCAGGTTCACTATTTGCCCTTTCACGTGCGATTCCAAAGAGTATTTCATACAAGACATCATGGCCCGTTCGCCAGTTTATAACAGCAGGTAGTGCGGAAGAGACTGTGCCTGATAGAAGCACTTTCAGGGAGCAATTTGTGGCAGCACTGGAGGGTGAAGGTGATGTAAACGAGGATGGCTACATAACGGGAACAGAGTTAGGGGTATTTCTTCAGGATACAGTGATTAATTATACAAAAGAATCACAGCATCCCCAGTACGGTAAGATAAGAGATAGAAATCTGGACAAGGGTGACTTTGTGTTTGCGTTAGGCAGGGATGTTTATGAGCAGCCAGCTGAGCCGAAAGTAGTTGAGGAATTTGATTTTGGTGACATCGAGAAAAGAGGAAGAAATTACAGGAAGAGCGTGAGGTTAAGACAGAATGGACAAAGTGGCAGAAGAAGTTTGACGCAGCATATGATGAAGCACTTAGATACGATAAAGATACAGACCTTAAAGCTGGTGACAAGGCAAAAGTGTGGAAACGCCTGGCAAATAGTTTCAGTCAGGACAACCCATACAGCACAGAAGACCAGTTGATAAGAAGCAAGGCTGTGGAGAGGATGGAGTACTGGAGGAATTATAAAGAGCTAACACCTCCTGTGACACCCCCAACAAGAGCCGTCATATAAGACTTACTCTGATGGAAGCATATACGAAGGTACGCTTGTAGGTGGGAGAATGTCAGGCCAGGGAACACAAACATGGCCTGATGGTAAGAAGTATGTAGGTGAGTTTAAGAGTGACAAATTTCATGGTCAGGGAACATATACATGGCCTAATGGTGATAAGTATGTAGGTGAGTTCAAAGATGGTAAATACAATGGTCAGGGGACATCCACCTTTCCTGATGGTAGGAAGTATGTAGTGAATGGAAGAATAGTAACTTTGGTGGTAAAGGTGTGTTATTTAAGGTCAGTGGCGAAATTGAATCAGGCTATTTTTAATGATGGCAATTTCCAAACACCTTGGACTATTGAGGCTGTATCTAATTATCTAAAGAACAAATACCCTGAGTTTTTAGGATTTGATTCTGAGACCTCATCTCCAGTTGCTTCATCCGTCAAATCCTCTGGTGCTTCTATCTCTGGTTTTATAGCTGTCCTTGAGTTTGAAGGGAATAACATCTCATCAGGTGAAGTCAGGGCATTAACTGATAGATTGAGAAGTGAGCTTGTTGGCACTGGTCAGTTAACCATTATTGAGCGTGGTAAGATGGAGGAAATCCTAAAAGAGCAATCTTCCAACAGACAGGTGTGTTTCTTCTGAATGTGCTGTAGAGGTCGGGAAGTTGCTTGGTGTTGAACAGATTGTCATGGGTAACATCAGCAAGGTGGGGACTTTTTTCTCAGTCACCGCAAGAGTGGTAAGCGTTCAATCTGGTGAGATAGTCAGAAGCACCATTTATGACCATTCTGGAGATATAGGCGGTCTCTTGACTCAGGGGATGAAGAAAGTGGCTGAGGAATTGGGGAAATGAAAAAGTCCCACGGTTTTCATGAGCGTTAAAACCTCAAAACCCACCATAGACATAACTCACCCTGAGGTTGCTGCACAGTGGCATCCTACAAAAAATGGTGAACTCACACCTTATATGGTTACATATGGTTCAGGAAAAAAAGTGTGGTGGATATGTGACAAAAATCATGAATGGCAAGCCCCTGTCGTCAATAGATCTGGGAAAAATAGAAGAAACTG
>CAXGMX010000196.1:0-3383 GCA_964010955.1 uncultured bacterium | reverse complement strand
CACGAATCGCTGTCCTCCCTTTGATCGTACCCACTATAATCGGATATGGATACTTTAGGAGGAACCATTGCAAGCAAGTGTACATGGTCAATCTGTACATTCAATTCTATTATCTCGCAATGCTGCTTATCCGAAAACAATCGGATACAATTACAAACCTCTTGCGCAATTTCTCCTCCCAATATCCGAAATCGATATTTGGGAACCCAAACTATATGATATTCGCAATGCCAAATCGTTTGTGATAGTTTATAAAATCGGCTCATTGTTACTCCTTGGTATAAAGTTGTGGGGACAACTCTACCTTGGAGTAACATACTGCCGTTCAGATGGCAAAGCCTCTGAACTCTGACCTTGCCCTCAGGGCAAGGGTTTTAATGTTGGACTAAATGGATTTGTCCGGTAGGAAATTTGATAGACTATGTTTTGGCCTCTCGATTACTTTAGGAGGATCTCAAGATTTTTAACAATGCTTTTCTGAGAACGGCGGTGAGATAATGTCCCACTAAGGCATACTTTTTAAAAAATACGGCGGACTAAAAAAGTCCCTGTATTATGCTTTCTTTCAGTAAATTAATTATAAACACTGAAGGAGGGCAGAAAGGATGTACAAAGTGGGATTGTATAGACGAATCAGACGAGCTCATTATATTGAGAACAAGAGTATCCGGGATATTTCACGAACACACGGTCTTCATCGAGATACTATCCGTAAGATGCTGCAGTTTTCATCTCCACCTGGCTACCGGCGAAGTAAACCTGCCCTGAAGCCCAAGCTCGATCCCTTCCGTGAGATAATCAACACTATCCTAAAAGAAGATGAGAATAGGCCCAAGAAGCAGCGTCACACAGCGAAACGGGTATTTGATCGTATACGGGATGAATATGGCTACGAAGGCGGTTACACAATAGTAAAAGATTATGTACGGGAAAAACGTCTTCGTTGCCGCGAGATGTTTGTTCCTTTAAGCCATCCTCCAGGACATGGTCAGGTGGATTTTGGTGAGGCCCTTGTGGTTATTAGCGGGGTTGAGTTAAAGGCACACTATTTTTGTATTGATCTTCCTCAGAGCGATGATTTGTTCGTAAAGGCGTACCCGGCGGAGAAGATGGAAGCCTTCTGCGATGGACATAACTCTGCTTTTTCGTACTTTGGCGGTGTACCGCAGAGAATGTTGTACGATAACACAAAGCTTGCAGTAGCAAAGATACAAAAAGACGGGAACCGCAGATTTACCCGCAAGTTTGAAGAGTTGTTATCTCATTATCTTTTTGAGGCCCGTTTTGGCCGTCCCGGCAAAGGCAACGACAAGGGCAAGGTTGAAGGACTTGTCGGCTTTGTGCGGCGTAATTTTTTTGTTCCCATTCCGCGATTCAACAGTTTTGACTCACTAAACAGGTGGCTTGAGGAGCAATGCCGCAAACGACGTGACCGACGGCTTCGTAGTCACAAAGAGACGATTGGTGAGCGTTTTGAACGTGACAAGCAAGCCTTCCTGCCGCTGCCGGCTTTTCCCTATGATGCATGCGATAAGGTAAATACTAAAGTCAACTCTCTGTCACTGGTACGATACAAAACCAATGATTATTCTGTGCCTGTCGCTTATGGGCACAGGGAGGTACAGGTTAGCGCTTATGTCCACGAAGTTATCATAAGTTGCGGAACAGAAAAAATCGCCAGACATGAACGCTCCTATGATCGAGAAGATTTTATTTATGACCCCTTGCATTATCTACCGCTCATTGAGCAGAAGATAAACGCTTTGGATCAGGCGGCCCCGTTACAACAATGGCTCCTGCCTGATGAGTTTGCCACATTACGCCGGTTGATGGAATCCCGCATGGGTAAAAAGGGCAAACGAGAATATGTTCAGGTATTAAGACTTATTGAGACGTTCAGACTTGAAGATGTCCTCACTGGTGTGCGGGAAGCGATGCGACTTCAAGCGATCTCCTTTGATGCCGTCAAACATCTTCTTTTGTGCCATATTGAAGAACGACCAGCACGGCTTGATCTTGAATGTTATCCCTACCTTCCCAAGGCCCAGGTGCAAACAACGTTAGCCAGTAAGTATATGGAACTTTTACAGGGAGTACAGCTATGAGTGAAAAACCGCAGCTTTTGCTGGCTCATTATCTGAAAACGCTCAAGCTTCCAACATTTTATCGAGAATATGGCAAAGTGGCCAAGCAATGCAGTGTCGAGGGAGTGGATTATGAAGGATATTTATTACGGCTTTCTGAACAGGAGTTAATCGACCGGCAACGCAGAATGGTTGAACGTAAGATCAAACAAGCCAAATTCCCTACCATTAAAAGGCTCGATAGTTTTGACTTTAAAGCTATACCCTCCCTTAATAAGAGATTGGTCATGGAACTGGCCCGATGCGAATTTATTGAGAGGAAAGAAAATGTGATTGCTCTTGGAAACAGTGGTACAGGAAAAACACATATAGCAACGGGTCTTGGTGTAGCCGCTTGTCAGAAAGGATTATCTGTACTTTTTGCAACTGCGGCCTCCATAGTAAACGAGTTATTGGAAGCTCGGGATGAAAAACGTCTTTTGCGGTTTCAGAAATATTTATCCAGGCACAAACTACTTATTGTTGATGAGCTTGGATTCGTACCATTGTCAAAAACCGGAGCAGAGATGCTCTTTGAGGTATTTAGCCAGAGGTATGAACAAGGTTCGGTTCTGGTTACCAGCAACCTTCCCTTTGATGAATGGACAGAAATCTTTGCTTCAGAAAGACTTACAGGAGCTCTCCTCGATAGGATCACTCACCACGTCCATATCCTTGAGGTAAATGGTGAGAGTTATCGACTAAAACAAAGCAAAAAAAAGAAAAAGGTGAAATAACAAACACGATCAGATAATCAGGGGGTACCCCCTGATTATCTCCACATTCAACTACTTTATAGGTGGTACACTTTTACTCCGCTATGCCGGTACATTTTTACCCGCCCTTGACACCATAATGAACAAAACAAAGATAATTGAAAATGGCATGGCATAGCATGCCGCTGAATAAGGATGTTACAACAAATCTATTTTTATCAGGATTGAACTTAAAAATTCCTAATGCATATCCCCAAATACTTGAGAATAACGCATGTCCCGGCACCGTCAATAAGGAACGAACAACAAATGTAAATTCAACCACATTGTTCTTATGGGCATTATACATATAGAATGCATTTTCGATAGAAGCAAATCCTAAAGCAACGGACACGGCATAAATAATTCCGTCCATAGGTTCATCAAATTCTTTCAGGCGGAAAATAAAAAGATAAACAACCATGAATTTGAGAAATTCCTCGAAGATAGGAGCTACTATGACTACGTAGGTAAATTCATCAAACGAAAAGGGGTTTAAGTAACC
>CAXGMX010000195.1:0-3466 GCA_964010955.1 uncultured bacterium | reverse complement strand
AGGATTGTACACGGTGATTAGTGGGCATAACCCCTTGTCGATAAAAGTATGTGTGCTTCTTAACAAAGAGGTACGGAGGGAAATAGAATTAGTACCAGATTATTGTTGTTTTGAGATTGAGAATAAGTTTGTCGTCGGTTACGGCCTTGATTTTGACAATAAATACAGAAACCTGCCTTACATAGCCGTATTGGAAAATAATGGCTAGGAATATATATTGTTTTTTACAAATTTTGTGCTTAATTGTTAAGTGATTAAGATCATTCATGATACATAAAATAGTAAAAGGGGCTTAGGTGCGAACTATAGCATTAATAAATCAAAAGGGTGGTGTTGGTAAAACTACTACAGCCGTAAACCTTGGAGCTTGTCTGGCAGACCTGGGCAAGAAAGTGGTTTTGATAGATATCGATCCTCAGGGCAACTCAAGCTCATGGATGGGCATAAATATTAACGAGTTGCATAAATCCATGTTTAATGTGTTTCATGACAATCTACCTATAAAAGAAATCTTACATGAAACAAGTATAGAAAATATGTGGGTTGTTCCGTCTAACGTGACTCTGGCTGCAATAGAAAGAACGTTGGTGAACAAATTGGAGAACGATACCATACTTAAGAAAAGCATATCTCCTTTATTAAATCATTTTGATTACATTATTCTGGATTGTCCCCCTTCACTTGGGCTGCTTACCGTTAACGCATTATCAGCGGTAAAGGAAGTTTTCATACCTCTGGAAACAAAGGTACTGGCTTTAAATGGCCTGGTTACATTGATCAATACAGTAAATCTGGTTAAGGACACACTGAACTCTTCACTTGAAATTACGGGTATAATTGCGTGTATGTTTGATGTAAGGACGAATTTAAGCAATAAGGTAGTGGAAACGATTAAGGAAAAATTTCATGATAAGTTGTTTAAGTCTATTATAAGGGAGAGTACGCAACTCGCAGAATGCCCTATTTCCAGCAAGCCAATTACGCGGTATGCCCCTGGTAGTCGTGGCACGCAGGATTATATGGATTTGGCCAGAGAAGTTATTGAAGGTGAAAAAGAGGTTGCGCGATATTACGAGGAAGACGAAGCAGAAACCAGCCGGCATTTTGATGAGGAAAGCAAAGAGGCTGATCAACAAAATGAAAATGGTGAAGATGAGAGATACGCGGAACTGGAAGAATATGAAAGGTTGTCTGAAACGGGTCACTATCCTGACGAAGGGACGGAAGATGTTGATCGGCAAAATGTTAATGACGAGAATGAGAATGGTCAACGTTCTAGCGAAGTAGAAACGGAGGCCGGCAGCCAATTTGATGAAGAAGAAAAAGATGTTGATCAGCGTTTTGGAGAGGGCGAAAAAGAGGAATAATGCGCATTGTAGATTTGCGAAGTGATACAGTTACTGTGCCTACTTCAAAGATGCGGCAGGTCATGAAAGATGCTGAAGTAGGAGATGATGGTTTTGGTGAAGATCCTACTACCAACAGGTTGGAAGAAATGGCTGCCGAGAGATTGGGAAAGGAAGATGCCCTGTTGTTCCCAGTGGTACCATGGGAAACCTTATCGCAATAATGGTACACACAAAGCCCGGTGATGGTTTGATATGCGACAGGAAAGCGCATATAAATACTATGGTAGCCGGGAATACATCTGCGTTAACAGGAACAACAATATGTCCATTGGATGCTGATGAAACAGGCCATTTAAATTTAGAAGAGCTTGAGTCACTCATTAATCTGGACGATATACGATTCCCCAGGACTTCACTCATAGTATTGGAAAATACCAACAACCTGGCTGGTGGAACGGTTGTTACGCCTGAAGAAACTGCTAAGATTTATAAGATTGCGAAGCGATACGGTTTGCGGCTTCATTTAGATGGTGCGAGAATATTTAATTCTGCAATATTTCAGGGTATTGATGTTGCTGAGTTGACCGGGGATTGTGATTCGATTATGTTTTGCCTTTCGAAGGGGTTGGCGTCTCCTGTCGGTTCTATCATTGCAGGTACAAAGGAATTTATAAAAGAAGCACGACGCAGGAGAAAAATGTTGGGGGGAGGCATGAGGCAGACAGGGATTCTGGCATCTTGCGGTATAGTTTCGTTAGAGGAAATGATTAACAGACTGGCAGAAGACCATGACAACGCAAAATATCTTGCCAATGGTTTGGTGGAAATTGAAGGTTTTAGTATCAAACTGAAAACAGTACAAACGAACATTGTCTGTTTTAGATATGAATTGCCAAACCTGAGTTGTAAGGAATTTGTGGAAAATGTCGGCAAAAAAGGAGTTTATGTGGTCTATCTTGAGAAAAATTATGGCAGAATGGTCACGCATAAGGATTTGAATAGATCGGATGTTGATTATGCGCTGGAAGTGTTCAAAAAGACAGTTTCAGAATGCTGAATTTCATAGCTGAGAAGGTCTAAACTGATAGATTTCAGGAAAAAATGATTATAAAACTAAAATTTATGGCAACATTAAAAATTATTTTTTGTTGACTAATTCGGTATTTTTGATAATAATTCACAACTTTGATTGAAGTTAGTCTTATAAAATAATAACTATCATAAAATTCATATATATTAAATGTTAATAAGTTACCTTCCGATCCTGATTCTGCTTCTAGTGGTAATTGGTTTTGCCATTTCTAACATCGTAATTTCTGCCCTCATAGGCCGCCATAAACCTTCTGCAGAAAAACTTTCCCCGTACGAGTGTGGTATAGAACCGACAGGAGATGCCAGAGAGAGGTTTTCTGTAAAATTTTATATCATTGCAATGATGTTTGTTATATTTGATATTGAGGTGGTGTTTCTGTATCCCTGGGCGGTAGCGTACAAATCTTTGGCATTATTTGGCTTAATTGAAATGGCAATATTCATAATCATATTGCTTGTTGCCTATGTTTATATCTGGAAAAGAGGTGGTTTTGAATGGGAATAGAGACAGCTTTTGGTGATAACATAATTACTACACAAATCGACAAGGTAGTGAACTGGGGAAGAAAGAATGCGCTTTGGCCAATGCCTTTTGGTTTAGCATGTTGTGCTATTGAAATGATGTCAGCCGTTGCTCCCAGGTACGATCTGGCCAGATTTGGAGCTGAAGTATTCAGGTTTTCACCGCGCCAGTCGGACTTGATGATTGTTGCCGGTACCGTTACTTACAAAATGGCTGCTGTGACAAGGAAGATTTACGATCAAATGCCCGAGCCGAAATGGGTAATTGCAATGGGTGCATGCGCATCTTCCGGAGGCATTTATGATACATATGCTACAGTCCAGGGTGTGGACGAAATTATCCCTGTTGATGTCTATTTGCCAGGATGTCCTCCACGACCGGAGGCGCTGATTCACGCATTAATGGAAATACAGAAGAAAATAAGCAAAGAATCCGTCCTGGATAACTGAACAGGTACAATTCATGAATTGCCTCTACATTTTTCTTTAGGCAAACTTTGAGT
>CAXGMX010000194.1:0-3479 GCA_964010955.1 uncultured bacterium | reverse complement strand
TGCTACTAACGTAAACACTGCAAGAATAAAATAACGCCTAAATATTTCTGCCATTATACCTTTACTCCTTTCTACTCTGATTTAGACCATGTGTTTCTTGTGGTCCTTTATTTTTGCTACCACATCCACTTACAAGGATTATTGTTACCAATAGAAAAACTATACGTTTCACATTCCTTCCTTTTCTTAACCCAAATATGAACAGCGATTTTAGTTTATTTTTTTAGAAGGTAATAGAGGCTGCCATATGCATTTAAATTTCCCGCCTTGTGCATAGCCTCATCTCCTATTCCAAAAAACACATCAGCTCTGGATGGTGTTACAAATGCACTTCCTGTATCTTGGTCCAAAGCGAAGAATGATTTTTCATCCTGTACTTTTTCATTAAGTCTGTTGAGGTCGCTTGATCTTTTTGTTCCAATTACGACAAAGGCCAAACCACCAGGAGGAAAAGACTTTTTATCGGTTGCTATACTCCGCAAAGGAGTTAAGGGCACACCTATAGAACCTTTAGGAACTGAATAAGTTACAGGTTTGAAAAAGATATACCGGTCGTTTTGCTGAAGATAAAAATCTATTTCATCCGGGTGCTGTTCAAAATAACTAATTAAAGACAGAAGGGTTAGTTCTTTTTCTGGGACCTTGCCGTCCATAACTAATAGCCGCTCAATACTTGTATATTTATGTCCAGAATTCGCATGATATCCTACATGAATCGTCCTGCCAGACAATAGATTGATCTGGGCAGAACATTTTTGTAAAAAAGGCAAAAATTACCCGAACGAGCCGGAACAGAATTTCAGATTTACGATTTGAGATTTACGAATTTAGATTATGGATAAAGTTCAACTACAAAATAGAACCCTTATTTATTTCTGGTCTTCTCTCTCATCGCATGCCCATTGTCACCAACCACCAGGTAAAGATACTTGCGACATAACCCAGGGCAATTACAGGTGTCCATTTCAGATGGGACAAAAACGTGTAATTCTCACGGTTAATTCCCATCACAGCCACGCCTGCAGCTGAACCTATCGATAGCAGGCTGCCTCCCACACCAGCGGTTAAGGTTACGAGGAGCCACTGGTCCAGTCCCATCCCCAAATCCATATTTAAGACTGCGTACATAATGGGGATATTGTCAACAATAGCTGAAAGGATACCGACTGCCGTATTTGCATAGGTATCTCCCATAAATGAATAAAACCCTCCTCCAACGAGTGCAAGAAAACCAACGTACGACAATGCACCCACAGCAGTCAGAACACCAAAGAAGAAAAGCAGGGTGTCAAATTCCACCTGCTCCACCTGTTTAAAGAATTCATAACGGGAAACCTTGCGTCTCTCTCCCATGAGACCCATTTTTTTCAAGAAAGCTTTTTCTCCCCACTTTTGCATGTAGTACTGCGCAAACATAAGATATCCCAAACCGGTCATCATACCCAGAAAAGGAGGAAGATTCAGGAACTGGTGAAAAGAGACCGCTGTGGCAATCGTCAGTGCAAAGAAAAGCATACACCTTTTGGCACCCGGTTTCATTGCCATCTTTTCATTTGTGCCGGTTGGTTTCCCCTTCGGGAGAAAGAAGCTCATGATAAGCGCCGGGATGAACCAGTTAATAATAGACGGAATCATTAGATAGCAAAATTTAAGAGTGGGCACCATTCCAGCCGTCCACACCATCAGTGTAGTAATATCTCCAAAAGGGCTCCAGGCGCCACCGGCATTAGCTGCAACTATGATATTGACAAATGCCGGTACGATAAACTTTCTGTTACCGTCACTTACCGCAAGCGCTACTGTTGACATAAGCAGGGCACTGGTCAAATTGTCTGCTACGGGAGACAGGAAAAAGGTTATGATTCCTGTTGCCCAGAATAGTGATTTAAAACCCAACCCTTTAGACAACAGCCAGGCACGCAGGGCCTGAAATACATTTAAAGAACTGAGAGTATTGATGTAAGTCATGGCAACCAGGAGGAAGAAAAAGAGTGCTCCAATCTCTGAAACAAGATGCTCAACATATTCGAGGGCTCCTCCTTCTTGCCTCACCTCATAATGTACTGTACTGCCCTCTTTCAAGGAATATATACTGGCATGATGAGCTTCGTGCTTTATTTCATAAACACCAATACACAGCCACATGATACACCCTATCAATACAACCGGCTTGGATTTCTTTAATTGAATCTTTTCTTCAAAAACGACAAGAAGATAGGCAATTAAGAATAAAAGCAGTGTTAAGTATCCTACCCACGTATTAACTAAGCTCATTGATTATCATCCTTTTTATAAGATGCAAAAAAATTCTGTAATATTGGTTGTTTTCTACCACAGAACATACTTATACAAAAAAAGCTGCTGGTTGTTATATGACACCAAAAGAGACTATATACTTATCTGAGGGCTTTAAGTCAAGCGAAATCTAACTATATTGGAGAGAGTGCAAGAAGGAACTAATTTGTGATGGGGGCTTTTGGAACTGAAGGAATTGGTAAATATATAAGCGAAAAATCCGGTATGAAAGTACTCTTAAGTCTTATACGATTTGTTTTAATTGTATTTTTACTTTTGCTTTCGGTTTAGCTTTTTTAACTTCTTTTTTCTTAACAGGTGGTTTTGCCCTTGCCTTTACCTTTGGCTTTGCCTTAGGTTTTGCTTTTACCTTAGGTTTCTTACTCGCCTTCTTTGCCAATTCTCTTCCCTCCTTCAAATTTGTGTTTCAAGCAAATTTCCCACATTAAATAGCCATTTGCTTCTGTGGGATTAATCATTTACAATACGACGGCAAAAAGGGCTTCCCGCATTACGAGAAAGCCCTTCTGCCGTCAGGCGACGAGGGGGAAAGGAGTAAGACCCCCGTCAGGTGAGCACGGCAAATCCCGATTACGCTGTGACGGCACACGGGAGGGCGAGGCTTGAAGTAACGGAGATGAAGGCTCCGGTCACATTTACCCCCGTACTCATTTATTTCTCAGAAAATACCATATTTTAATAGAAAACGTTTAATTCCCATTTACCATTATTTTCGTTAGGTATTACTTCTATATTTTTTAACCTCACTTTTAAGTGCTCTGCTCAATACCATCAGGGCAATCTCACTATCTGACCTCCGCCTATAGTACGGAGAATCCTTTGCTTTCTTTAATTCATGAATCATTCCTTTAATATTTTCATCCCTTTTTTCATTATAATATATCTGTAAACATTTACTCATGTCCTGCCTTTCGGTCAAATCTATTCAAGTCAAATCAAGTCACCTTAAGTTTAATTGCATCATCTAACAGAAGCCATAGCCATTGTCAAGGAAAAAATACAACATTTTTGTACATTTTTTTTATTCTCCTTACAATATGTTGTAAGAATGCAGCCAAAATGTTGTAAGTATATTGTAGATAAGTCGTAGAAATATAGTCTTATTTACAAGTCTCTTTACCAGTTTTATGGGAAGGAGGGTATGCAATCCGATACGTGGCGTA
>CAXGMX010000193.1:0-3479 GCA_964010955.1 uncultured bacterium | reverse complement strand
TACAAGGAAAGGACATAAATTAATAAAAGAGCAATACCGTTTAGAGAAAATGCAGTATGCAAAGCAAAATCAACTCTTATCCTTGTCAAATACTTATACAATAAGAATGATCAGTGAAAAATAAGCTGAAATTCAAAATATTATTGTTAGTTGTTGGCAGTGCTATACTTTTCGGACTGATCTACAAGGTTGGCCCTTCAACCATTTATTACCATCTCAGCACTCTAAAGTGGAAGATTCTACTTCTACTCTTACCATACTTTCTTGTCTTTGCCCTCGATACAATGGGCTGGAAATATGCATTTACAAAAATAAAGATAAGTTTTAAAGACCTCTTCTTGATAAGACTTGCCGGTGAAT
Organism: uncultured bacterium; assembly: GCA_964010955.1. GTDB lineage: Bacteria > Planctomycetota > Brocadiia > Brocadiales > Scalinduaceae > Scalindua. Next base: position 3,119 of record CAXGMX010000193.1, on the reverse strand, counting down.
CGGTAAACTGGATAGTACCATCCGGAAATCTTGCCGGAGAACCAATGAAAGCTTATTTCCTGAAGAAACATAACGTATCAATGGTAGATGGAATGACCTCCGTTGTTATTTCGAAAACAATATTGATAATATCACAGATAGTTTTTGTAATGATTGGAGTTGTCTTTCTCCTGTTTAAATTAAATGTATCAGGTTCTAAGTTGATAAGTTCGATTGCAATTATACTGTTAGGTATACCCATAATAATGCTCATTATCTTTATCCAGAGACAGGGTATTTTTGCTTTTTTGTTGAAATTGTTACGAATGTTCAGGATTAGGGTACGTTATATCGAGGAAAGGGAAGAGAGGTTAATGGAGCTTGATAAAAATATATACCAGTTTTACAGTCATAACAAAAAGAAGGCCTTTTACTCTTTTGTTTATTGCTTTCTCGGCTGGATGGCAGGCCTGATAGAAGCATTCTTGATTCTCTATCTCTTAGATATACCAATAGATACTATCTCCACCTATATTATTGAGTCGCTTTCGACTGCTGCAAGAGGTGTTACATCATTCATACCCGGTAGTGTTGGCGGTCAGGAAGGAGGCATTATCGCAATTTTTGTGAGTCTGAAACTAAGCGCAAGTATCGCCCTGACATTTGGAATATTAAGAAGGTTCAGGGAGCTGATATGGACCGGAGCCGGGTTGTTTATCCTGTCAAGACTTGAATGGGCAATTGCAGAATCTCCGCTATCAGAAAACCAAGGTCCTTAATTTACATCTTCCTCCAGGAAGCCATACAAATCACCGAATCCGATAACATCTTTTGCCACATATCCAACCGGTGTTAAATCCTCCGTAAGCAATACGACAAGTTTGCCTTCCTTTGAGTCAAGGAGTTCAGGGTCCAATGCTACATCCACCACGTATTTTATGTCAGGAATAATACCCTGCCATTTGGACAGCTCATCCGAATCCTCAGCAGAACGGACATTAGCGCTAAAGTTTGGAGATTTATCTTTATACACAGTAGTAATATTGAAACTGGAGCCTTCTTTTACCTCACCGTATATTTCGTTACGAAAATTATAAGAGACTGATATCATATCATCGCACCCTTTGGGTTCCAGTTTATGACTTCCTTCTTTGTGAACTATCCCACGTTTCCAGGTTTTATAATTGCATATATTATTTACGTAATCGTAGTCAGTAACCATAATCCGCTCTTTTTTTCTCTTAACCTTTTTTTCATACGAATTGATTGGCTTAAGTCTGTTAGTAATATCATCAATCGTCATAGTTGTTCTATAGATGTTGTGTCTATGAATAATCTTATCGAGAAATCCTGTCGTGCACGCGTCAATTGTTACAACCAGGGTATCACCGTCTTTTTCACATTTAAATATGGCAGTCCCTACCTTTTTGAAAAGCCAGAAACCGATATTGTACTTTAACACCTCTCCTTCAAATTTATTTGTATCGGGGCATACATTCCCGGTATGAAAGAGAAATGTTAACAGCAAACATAAGGTAATCTTTGTGAAATAGTATCTGGATATTGCAGTCTTAATCATAACTATCTAAATCTTTAGAAATCGTAAGGTTTTTTCGGGAATATCTTCACTACCACTCATTTTCATTGACAGAAGGTGAGACCGCAGAAATTCAAGGCTTTCCGGGGTATCAACATCATACCAGGGAGGGAGTATGCACAACTGTTTGTTTGCAGTCTTTATTCTTGCAAGGGTCTGGCTGAATACGCTTGATGCGCTCCATTCGATATTATCAAAGAGAGCATCTTCCTGTACTGAGAGCCCGATAAGGTAATAGCCTCCATCGAAAGTAGGACCTATTGTAACAGGAACTTTCTTTAATACATCGAATGCTTCCCGGATATAAGACAAAGGGAGAGTAGGACTGTCAGTACCTATGATTACGGTTCTTTTGAAGCCTTTATCGAAAGAGTGTTTGAAGGCATTCTTCATTCTTTCACCAAGATTGTGCCCTTTCTGTGGTAAATAGTCCACTGACTGCCCGCATAGTCTCCGGAATGTCTTCTCAGCATAACCTGGTGAATATGCAACAGTGGCCCTCTCGCATTTCTGTTTGAGTGCAATACTTATTGTATCGGCAATAAATGCCTCATATAGTTCAGCAGCTTTTGTGGGAGTAATATGTGGAGTGAGTCTTGTTTTGACCTTGCCGGGAATCGGGCTCTTTGCGAATATGATAAGACATGTGCTCATGTTTGAAACAAGGGTGGATTAATTCGCACGAGTAAAAGTTAAGGCTGAATTAACTGTCGCTACCACACGAAAACACTATAACACATCATTTATCATACGAACGAATGGATTCACTGGCTACACGCATAAGGTCTCTTCTATTCATCGTTGAAGTCATGCTATACAGCGTCTTGCCTTGTCTCCATAAAACTACATTATATCCCTTGTATCTTCCAAAGTGGTATGATTTGCCTTTGAATATTTCACGATTCAGTTTATTTAAATTCATGTCTGAACCATTTACCATCTCTAGAGATATCTTGTTATGATTACCGCTTAATCCAACGTAAGCACTCCTTCTCCCAGCAAAACTGGAATTCTTACAGCCCAGGAGTTTCGTCTCACTACCGTTACATTCCGGAACATTTATAGCAAGATTCGATCGTTGTAAATTCTTAAAATGTCTTCTTATCTCATTTCTATCTGAACTTACAAGATCAAGATGCATGTTGTCATTAACAAAACTATCGTGGCGTTCTGCTGCCACCTGAATAATAGGTGAAAAACCTGTTGGCCGGAGGAAGACGAGGTAAACGGCAAGGCAGGTAATTGTTATAGGCAACAATATTGCCATTGTTACAAATGCCGGTCTTAATGTAAAGAACCCAAAGATGCCTGTGTGGTATTTTGCCTTTGGCTCTAGAACTATTGGTTCCGGCTGGCTGCGCTCTTCTTTCAGGTCTGCCAACTGGCTTGCAATACTTTGCAGTAAAGGTTGAGGTATTTTGTGGAGGATAGTCTTGTCTTTAATAATTTTCTTCAGATTTTGCTCAAATTCAAACTTCTCACAACATTTATGGCACATTTCGATATGCTGCTTAACTGTTGAGTGGTTGCCATCATCAAGTTC
>CAXGMX010000192.1:0-3526 GCA_964010955.1 uncultured bacterium | reverse complement strand
AACAAATATAATTGGTATAAACGGCAATTATGACGGTGTAAACAGGATGTGTTCAGAGATCGCAGATAAATACGGTTGGGCCTTTGCAAATATCAACATTCGCCCCTATTACGCCGAAGGCTCTAAAACATATGGTCACGAAATTGTGGAGCAGCTTGGGTGAAGGCTCCCAAACACGTAATTGTACCTATGGCAGGCGGTTCTCTGATAATTAAGATAGGTAAAGCAATAAAGGAAATGGCAAAATTAGGGCTGATTGATGATTCCGATACAAGCCTTTATGGCGCTCAGGCTTCCGGGTCTTCACCGATATCTACCGCAGTCAAAAACGGAAGTGATGTTATTAAACCTGTAATACCAGACACGATAGCGCATTCGATTGCAATTGGAAACCCTGCAGACGGATATTATTCTATAAAAGCCATTCATGAGAGCGGCGGCTGGGCTGAAGATGTTTCTGATGATGAGATCGTTGAGGGAATAAAACTCCTGGCGTCTACAGAAGGAATTTTCACAGAGACAGCGGGAGGCGTAACAGTAGCCGTGACAAAGAAACTTTTAGAACAGGGGAGAATACCAAGGGATGAGTCTATAGTAATCAGTATTACCGGCAACGGCCTTAAAACGCTGGAAGCAGTAATGGACAAAGTAGGGAAACCACCCGTTATCGAGGCAAACATAGAAGAATTTAATGCGCTTATGGAAAAGAAAGAGGTTTGTACCGCTTAAACCTTTTGACAATACACAGAAGATTGAATAAAATGCAAAGCGAATCCAACTAAATAATAAGAACAACTTTTCAGAGATAACTTAATTAAAAAGAAAGAGGTTAACATTATGCCGGTTAAAGTAAGAATCCCTACCCCTTTAAGGTCATTAACAAACGGAGAAGAAGAAGTTACTGTTGAGGGTAAATCCATTCAAGAAGTGATTGATAATCTCGAAACTAATTTCAGTGGATTTAAAGAGCGGCTTTGCGACGAAAACGGACAGATTAGAAGGTTTATCAACTTCTACCTTAATGATGAAGACATAAGGTTTAAGGATAATCAGGAAACCACGGTCAATGATGGAGATCAAATTTCAATAGTACCGGCAATCGCGGGGGGGGCTTTAGTTAGTTGAAAGTCATTAGAGGCATTCGAGTTAATTATTTTTGATGCCCTTCAATCAATTCCTTAGGTACACTTATTTCTGACACTATCAATTCCCCTGTATACTCCCTGCCGCATTCCTTAAAAAGACCGGCCTTGGCAGCAACGAATGTAATTGTCTTGGTTGCTTTCACTGCCGCGCCAAGCACGACACCTTCGTCACAATCCAGCCCGGAAGGTATATCGACAGATACAACAGGTATGTTGGATTCATTAATCTTCATTATAAGGGACCTTGCAGGTTCTCTTACCTCACCGCTTAAACCCGTCCCAAATATTGCATCAACAATTATATTGCAACCTTGAAGCTCTTCTCCAATTTCATCGATATCACCTTCCTGTAATTCTCTTAATTTTAACTTCATATTCAGCAGAATTTTCAGGTTTGTAGAGGCATCGCCATCGGCAAGGACATTAGATATCTGTGTTGTTAAATACAAAAGAACATTCACTCCTTTATTATACAAATGCCGGGCGATCACAAAACCGTCTCCGCCATTATTTCCTTTCCCGCAAAAGATTGCAACTTTGGCCTTATCCGGATCGGGCAGCATTTTAAAAATCTCTTCTACGACATTTCTGCCTGCATTTTCCATTAAGATTATCCCGGGAACTTCATATTCCTCAATTGCCTTTCGGTCAATCTCTCTCACCTCATCCCGCTTTAATGCTTTTTTTGCGTTAGCCATAAATTTACCATTTTAACTTTTTATGAGACTCAAATACCGACTATTTGTCTCACAAAATACTTTAGTTGTCAATACTTTTAACGAACCATAAATCATCTTTAAAAACTACTTGACGATGCATTATATTTCTTTTAATATTAATGATATAAGTTACATTTACAATTTTTAAAATGGACGGTAAACAAAATGGCAAAAGTCAGATGTCCGGGTAGTATGAAAACCATGGTACCTGAACCACTGGAAAGAAAGTGCCCGGAATGCGGCAGTATGATTGAGATATGGAGCGACGAAGAGAAGGCCGACTGTAAATGCGGTGCAACTGTATTTAAAGACGCTGCCCCCACGTGTGTTGTATGGTGCAGCGCTGCAGAAGAATGCCTGGGTGATATTTTTGATGTTAAAAAGTTGAAGGAAGATGCAAAGAAGAAAGCGTCTGCAGAGGGAAACCCCGAGTTTGTTTCTCAGATAGGAGATAAAATCAAGAAGGAGAAAGAGTGCGCTGAGATAAAAGAGAAAGCGAAGAAAGAAAAAGATTCAAACGGCTAATTCACTTCCAGTTATATAACACTTCACAAAACCCGCGTTAAGAGACTAATGCTTCAGCACATTAAGAAAACAAATGTGCCGCTATTTATCCGTCGCTGTTCTTTTAACCAGGTTATGTGCCTGTCTTATTGGTTCTGGAAGCCGGTATCCACGGCAACTTTTCAAGACAAGAGCAATGGACGTTTTTAAATCGATCTTGTGGCCGGGAGAAACAAAAACAGGTTTAATGTTTTTCCTTGTTCTTAGTACCGCACCAACAATTTTATCTTTTACCGTGAGCTGAGAATGGCAGCCTGCCTCTCTACCTACCTCATTGTATTCACCTATCAGTCTTGTTTTTGCACACCCGATCGAGGATTTGTCTAACAGCAATCCTATATGAGATGCCAGACCTATTCCGCGAGGATGTGCTATACCTTGTGCATCTAATATTATAACATCGGGTTCTGACTTAATCTTTGCAAATGCCTTCAATAATATTGGCGACTCTCGAAAGCTCAACAAACCGGGAATGTATGGAAAATCAACCTTACCGCTTGCTATAGCCTCCTCAACTCTTTCCATAGTTTGCAGGTTGAATACAACCACACTGGCATAAAATATATCACTTTCCCTGGTATACGAAACGTCTGCACCGGCAATCAATTTACAGTGTTTTGCCGAACCTTTCAGGATAATACTCTTTTTTAATCTTTCCTGTATTTCAACTGCCTTTTTATAGCCTACGTTCCATGCATGTAGCTTCAGATATTTCATCAACTACTTGTTTCCGGATAATAGATCCATACCCAAATCTACTGAGCCTTCCAGGATGGCTAAAAGATCTTTTTCATTTATTCATGTGAAAATCCTATCAGCGTCCGCTAAGGAAACAGCAGGTAAAAGGATTAATAGAATTATATCGATTAGACAATTTTATTATCTTTTTGACCTTAAGTTGTCAAGTTGACTCCGGCACGTACAAATTACAAGCATTAAGCAATACTCTTCTCATCTGCGCTGAAGTATTGGCATATTCCTTAGCTATTGCAATTAGTTCTGAATGGTTCAATGCGTCTTGCCGTAACACAAGAATTAGTGACTCTACCAGGGAAAAGTCCTTCGTATTTAATGCCATAGTCATGCAGTGTTTAATCC
>CAXGMX010000191.1:0-3563 GCA_964010955.1 uncultured bacterium | reverse complement strand
TTAATAATGTTTCCAACTTTACCTACACTTAAAACTTTAAGTTCTACTTATTCTCACTATGATTATTATTCTCCAGCCATGCCTGAAACATTAAAACACTCCATAGATAATACTGCCAATTTCTCTTCCCGGACAGGTGTTCTTTCCATTTTTCCCTTATCGGTTCATAATTAAAATAGCCCTCTTGTTGAAGTCTGCTTTTATCTATCAAGCTTTCTGCCCAATCCCTCAGAGGGCCTCGAAGCCAGGTATCGATAGGAACTCCAAATCCCATTTTAGGACGTTCAATTAATTCTTTAGGAACATACTGATAAAGCACCTGTCTCAATAGCCATTTTCCCTGCCCGTTTCTTATCTTCATCGTTAATGGGACTTTCCACGCAAACTCTACCACTCTGTGATCCAACAACGGTACTCGCACCTCTAAACTTACCGCCATACTTGCCCTGTCAACCTTTGTAAGAATATCATCAGGCAGATAACTAACAAGATCTAGAAACATCATCCTTTCCGTCATATCAGGCACTTTAGCCCATTTTGTTTTATCAGTAATAATAGTGCGAGGCTCGGAAGAATTTCTAACAATCTTTGTTGGTTCCTTCCAGAAGGAAATCGTGCGATAATACATTTCATCGGGACTTTTACCTCCAAGAATATAAGATAACTTGTGAATCTTATCACCAGGTGTTTTCAGTCTTAAATGTTTTGGAATTGCCATAGAGAATCTGTTAAAAAGTTTATCCCACCCCTCTGAGGAGAGTATTCTTAACATGATTGCAAAACTTTTTTGAACACTTGCAGGCATCCATCCCGTCTTCTGCCATAAGGATTTTCCAAAGAAATAGCGTTCATATCCACTGAAATTTTCATCCCCGCCATCACCTGACAGGCTAACTGTTACATGCTTCCTCGCAAGCCGGGAGACCAGAAAAGTAGGGATCTGAGAGACGTCAGCAAACGGCTCATCATAATAAACAGGTAGTTGGGGAATAACAGCCAATGCTTCTTCAGATGTGACATATAATTCCGTATGATCAGTACCCAAATGCTTTGCTACTGCTTTAGCGTACTTTGCCTCGTTATAACCGTCCTCATTAAATCCGATACTAAATGTTTTAACTGGACGTTCACTTTGAGCTTGCATCAGAGCCACAACCGTTGAAGAATCAATTCCACCGGAAAGAAAAGCTCCAAGAGGAACATCCGAAATCATTCGAGATTTAACGGATTTACGCAATAAAGAATCAAGTTCTTTTACAGCTTCTTTATCAGAATGATCAAAAGAATTTATTGCTCCGTCTTCAGCAATTTGTTTAGCAGACCAATATACTTTTGTTTCCAAAGACAGCGACTTCGGCGAACTCCTTCCTGCACCCGGATACCTGTGCCTAATGGTAGCAATAGTAGCTGGTAAAAGTTTATATACATTCTCATAAATAGAATAAGGCGCCGGAATATAATTATAGCGTAACATCAACGCAAGCACACTTCTGTCAATTTCTTTTCGGAAAGAGGGTAAAGCCGTAAGAGCTTTTAGCTCAGATCCAAAAACAATTGATTCACCCATTATGCTGTAATATAAAGGTTTAATACCTAATCGATCACGTACCAGATAAAGCATACACTCTTTTTTGTCCCATAGCGCAAAGGCAAACATCCCAATAAAATGCTTCACAGCATTTTCAATACCCCACTCTGTAATTGCAGTGAGCACTACTTCCGTATCAGAATGGCTTTGAAATATGTGTCCAGCATCTCTTAGCTCTTGTCGCAAAATCTTGAAATTGTAAACCTCTCCATTGTAAGATATTACGTAACGGCCACATAAAGATTCCATTGGTTGGTGACCACCGGAAGAAGTGTCTATAACTGACAAACGCCGATGGCCCAACGCAACACCCGCTTTCGCATCTACCCAAACGCCACTATCATTGGGTCCACGCGACATTAGAGTCTGTGACATACGACTAACATTCGTAATTAAATCATCTTTTTTAATATTATCTAATGTTATAAAGCCAGCAATACCACACATAAGATATACCTCTATATACTTTCTTCACCTGAGCCACTCATATCGGAGTTTCAAAGTTTTCTTGAAAATATTCAATGAAACTACAGATTTTTTTTGATTATATGGATTTTAATTTAAGAATTTAGGGGTTAATTCCTGAATCCCAAATCAGTTTACCTCATCAATCAACTTGCGTAGCTATGTTCTTATCTTTCTAATAAAAAATGCCAATATGGAAGCTGATCTGAGACAATGACATTTGAAAATGTATCTTTTAATGTCATTATTTCTTCTCTTGTGAAACGTTGCTCAATTCTAGTAAAAAAAACGATCATAAACATCCTGGCGAATTCGTCTTAATGTTTTACCATGATAGGATTCATAAAGGGGAATAAGGTGGGATCTCCCAAGTGGCCTTAATATTGAACCAAGAATAATAAATGGATAGTAAATAAAAAGGGCTCCTGCCCAGCTAAAGAGATTTCTGAAATGGGAATTTCTTACTGATGCTGTTCGCATACGAAGCTTGGTTACAAACATAAAGAGGACTCTAAAGTAGAATGGCCGATTATCGAGGGCGTAATATAGATATATTAATATTTGAGAAGTATATTTCTTTAGAGATCTAACTTCTTCAAGAGCCGAGCATGGTAAATGGTGAAGAACCCCGATACAAAATAAAAAATCTACAAAGTCATCGCGAAACGGGAGCCTTCTCAGGTCTCCCATAAAATACAAAATATTTTCATCATCTTTCAAATTGTTACGAGCTACAAAAATAGCCTCTGAGAAATCAACTAAAATCAGCTCCTTGCATTGGTCTTTTAAAAAATAGTCCCAACGTCCAATACCACACCCTAAATCGCAAATTCTTTATTTTTTAGATTCGGGCAAATTGATTAGATCAAAATACTGAGTAAATTCCTTTTCATGCTCAGGCATAATTTCAGAAAATTCCTGCCATTCCTCTCCAAAGGTAAATTGAATGTCTTCAGCAATTTCCTGGTCAGATGTAGGAATGTTGCTCTTATCCACCTTGAGTCTCTTCAAAAGAGACTCAGGATACTGGGCCGGTTCGAGGAGTATAATCACATCATCTGAAATGGATATATCTTATCATTTACCGTTAAACATTCCTTTTCTACTTTTATATTTCCAGTCCCAAAGATATCCATCAAAATATCTAATTATTTGAATAATACATAGCGTCAATGAACTTGCTCTTCGTACAACTGCTCATACTTCTTAACAATCATTTGAATGGAAAAATGATCTTCAATTCGTTTCCTTGCCTTTTCCCCAAGAACCCGTCTCTTTTCACTTCCCATTTCAATCAACTTTAACCATGACTCGCATAGAGCTCCATGGTTACGAGGTGGCACTACCATTCCGGAGTCACCGACGAGCCAGGCAGAATCGCCTACTTCTGTTACAACACATGGTATTCCACAAGACATCGCCTCTCCAATGACGTTTGGGACCCCCTCTGCTACGGAAGAGCAAGTGGCAATATCCAATGCGGCAGTAATCCGTGGGATATCATGGCGTT
>CAXGMX010000190.1:0-3625 GCA_964010955.1 uncultured bacterium | reverse complement strand
ATCTGCTCAATAAGATGCACCTCTCTTGCTTCGAGCTCTGTCTGCTCATGTATGGCTTCAAGATTAACATTGCCCATTTTATCTATCTTCCCTTCAACTCATCAATTTCCCGGGGAACGCTTTCCCAGTCAATAGACTCGTTATCCTCTTCTCCATGCTCTAAAGCAAATTCAGAGAGTTCTACCTGATAATCATCACGAATTCTCTCTTCCAGATCTACAATCTTTACCTTAAATTCATTCTCCTTTAACCTCAGACTATTTACTTCTTGCTCCTTGCTTCTATATTCTTCACTATACTCATCTATCTGCCTGTTTGTTTCGGCTAACTGTCCGTTACAAACACTCTGTTTTTCTTTCAAACCCACAACGTCTTTATCCTGCGTAATCTTTTCAGCCTGAAGTTCTTCAAGTAACTTATTCAAATCTGTAATTCCATTCTCACTCTCAGTAATCTTTTCCCTGCAATTCTCTATCTCACTGTAAGTTGATTGAAGGCCTTCGCTGTTATCCTGAAGTTCTTTCTTTAATTTCTCAATAGAAGTATTAATATTGTCTTTTCTTTCTTCCTTTTGTGCTATAATAACTTTAAGTTCGGTAATTTCGTTCTGTATATTTATTTTACTGGTTTCCTTCTGCATTTTTTCATTGTCTGAAGCTACAACCTGCTCCTCCAGAACCTTGCGCTGATCATTTAATGCTGCTATCTCACTATTAAGCTTTACTTCTCTCCGGTTAATATCTTCAACATGTTCATTTATTTCATTTATTTCACTCTCATTAACGGCAATCTCATCGTTAAGTTCAACAGCCTTAAACTCTTCCTTTTGAAGATTATTTTCCTTTGAAACCCTGACAACATTCTCTGCATCTATCCCTTTTTTAAACTCATCGGCTTTATTAATAAGAGCCCTAATTTCGTTCTCCTTAGTCTTCTTTTCTTCTAGACACAACTCAATCTCTTCTACATTCTTTGTAAGCTCTGATTTGATATTTTCCAGCTCGGTCTTCCTGGAAATAAGACCGATCTGCATGCTACCCTTACCAACAAGAATTGTTCCACCAGGCTCAACAACTTCTCCATCCAATGTCACATAACATTTCACTCCGTTCTCATTACCGGATAGCCTCAACGCAGTATCAAAATCCTCAACGACAATCGTACCATTAAAGATATACTCTACTAATGTGCTGAAACTATCCTGGCTCTTTACCAAATCAACAGCCCTTCCCACAACTCCAGGAGTATTTAAATCAATAGAAGCCTCAGACGCCGCTACCCTTACATCTGCAAGCGGGAGAAATTTTACATGTCCCTTATCATACTCTTTTAAAAATTCAAATGAGCGAATTATCTCTTTAATGGAATCAGCAACGATTACCTGTGCTCTGTCTCCTAAAACAGCCTCAATAGCCGGTACGTAAGCGGTATCCACCTTTATCAAATCAGCAACCATCCCATGAATTCCATTTATTAATCCATTGTCTTTTCTGGATTCTTCCAAAACCACCTGTACACCGGAACTCACACCTTCGAAACGCTTCTCCAGGTCTTCAAGTATTTCCAGACGAGATTCTTTACGACTCCTCTGCTGCTGCTGCTTGTTTATATTAATATCAACAGATTGAATCTCTGTATTTATAACTTTTACCTGTTCATTGGTTCCGGACATGGAAGCCTCAAGGTCTTCGATCTTGTTTAACACCATGTTTCTTTGTTCCGTAAGATCCTGCCTTTCATATTTTATACGTTCCAGTTCCGATGATATCTCTTCCTGGCGTCTCAGCAATTTAGTTTTCCTATTGCCAATTGTGTCTCTTTCCGCACTTAAACTGCCTATCTCGTTTTGAAGGCTGGAACCTCTATGCAGCATGTCTATAACCTGCTTTTTGTTTTCATCAATCTGTTGCTGGAGGACGTCACACTCGTACAAATACTGTTTTAACTCAGTTTCCTTAGTTGATAAATTATTATTTCCCTCTAGCAAATCCTGCTGTATTCTTTCCAGATCCTTTCCCAAATCACAAATACCACTTTCTGCATCTTCAGTTTTGGTTTTAAGCACATCAATATATTTCTCGTATTTGTCCCTTTGAATATTCAAACTCTCTATAGTCTTATGGTTAAATCCTATCCTATCGTGTGTATTCTCAATTTTTGCATCCAGATTAGTCATATTAATCTGAGCCTGTTCGAGTCCTGATGCGAGTTTATTTATATTACTTTGCAGGCTGTCCCTTTCAGACTCCATTTCTTTAATTTCAGAAAGGGTTTCCTGGCATTGATGTTCTGCCTGCTGAATCTGTTCCTGTGCAATTGACCTTTCATCCTTAAACATTTTATATTTCTTCAAAGAAAGCTTTATCCTTAACTCCTTCAGCCTGACTACACGCTCATTATATTTGCGGGCTTTCGCCGCCTGGAGTTTTATGGAACGAAGTTGTTTCTGTACCTCCTCAATTATATCGTTTAAGCGGAGCAGGTTTTGTCCAACCTTTTCCAGCTTTAACATTGTCTCTCTTTTTTTAGTTTTGTATTTACTGATACCTGCCGCCTCTTCAAAAACAAAGCGTCTTTCCTGTGCATTTGCCTGCAACAGCGTATCTACTTTTCCCTGCTCAATAAGTGAATAACAACTACCCCCTACTCCGGTACCTAAAAATAGTTCCTTGATATCCTTTAAACGGCATATCTGCTTATTTATTAGATACTCAGATTCTCCTGATGTATAAAGACGTCTCGCAATGCACACCTCCTCATATTCTACCGGAAGCAAATCTCTGTCATTCAGAAAGGTCAGTGAAGCCTCTGCATACCCCATAGCGGGGCGTGTATTAGTACCGTTAAAGACAACATCGATCATTTCGTTACCCCTTAACGATTTCGCACTTTGCTCCCCGAGTATCCACTTAAAGGCATCAACAACATTACTCTTCCCACATCCGTTAGGGCCAACAATTCCGTTAATGCCTCTTTCAAACTCAAAACATGTCCTGTCTGAGAATGATTTAAAGCCAAATAATTCAAGTCTTTTCAGCAGCATAATAGATTAGTTCACTCCGTTTACAAAGTTAGGCGCTTAAAGCGCCAAAACTACCAACATGTTGTCGATGTTTTATAAATTCTTGAAGTTTCAATAGGTAAAATTCGAAATATGAATATCGAAATACGAAACAAATTCAAAATACAAATGCTCAAAACCAAAAGATATTTTGAGGACTTAATTCTTTTCTGAAATTAGAATTTAGGTGATTTGAAAATTGTTTCTAATTTTTGGATTTCGTGCTTCGCGTTTATTCTATAATCAAATATACTCACTGAAAATAGCTTTTTTTCAAAGCTTGTCTTAAAAAGAATCTAGTCCTTACTACCCCTACAAAAAAAGAGCGCCCCCATTGCAGAGGCGCCCCATTGAAACTCTCTCAAAATACTCGGTCCCGTAAAATATATTTCAGAATACTATGCATTTACATAATCTTAAAGCCTTTAGCTGGTAATAGCAACAAAAACAACTACCTTCAGGCCTCAATCAACAGGCCCGAGCAGGCATTATCTTCTCCTCGCAACCTTCCTTTTTGCAGTTGTTCTCTTTTTTGCTGCAGGTTTCTTCCTTGCTAGTCTTTTC
>CAXGMX010000189.1:0-3699 GCA_964010955.1 uncultured bacterium | reverse complement strand
CCTTTTTTTATTGTCTAATTAGGTTGTTTCTCTTTCCTAAACTGTGGATGGCTGTCTGTATCTATCCCTTTGCCTGCAGAATCTGCCTTGAAATATACCTTCTGCAAATCTGCCTCACGCACTGTCTGTAGTATATGCAGGGCATCACCCAGAAGTGCATCTGTGTCACCGTTTATTATTACGGTAACATTGTCTCCAGACCTTTTTTATTCTGCCAGCTTTTTAGAGAGTTCTGTCTTAGAGGAAACTGGCTCTTTATTGAAAAAAAGCTTGCCATCTTTTGTAATCGTAATCGTTACAAAAATCTTTTGGCTCAGCTTTTTGTGTTATTCGTAATTCAGGATTTTTCACATCAACCGTTTCAAGAAAAACCATCCTTGTCATACCTATGATACAGAAGATCACAATAATAAATATCATGTCTAACAATGCGAGCATGTTGAATTCTGGTACAACCGTATGTTTTCTTGATACCTTCATTTTGATTCCTTAGTTTTCCCGGTATTAACCCTGGCTTTTAATGATTAACTAACTCTACTAATTTAAATTCATTCAGCTTGGACTCGATCTTTGATATTGCTCTGTCTGCTATACCACCAAAGAGATGGCTTGCCGCCAGGTTTACTACTGCAACGGCCAGGCCCAGAAAGGTTGTAGTCATCGCTTCAGAGATACCAATGGCTATTGCCGACATGTCAACAGTCTGACCCATTGTTCCAAATGCCTTGGTAAGACCCGTAATAGTACCCAGCAGGCCCAGCGCAGGCGCAATAACCGCACAAGCATTTAGGATACGCAGGAAACTGTGTGATCTGCCAAACTCCTTATCCAGAGCTATTGACATTACGTTGTCCATATCTTTTGCTGGTGGTATGTCAGGGAGCAAATATTTAAAAACCCTGACGAAGATGTCTCTTGATTTGTTAGCCAGTTTGCATGCCTCACCAAATTTTCCCTCTTTTACAAACTTCATAATCCTGGCCTCGCGAATTGGATTTCTCCTGACCCACAGGAAGAACCAGAACGCAGTTCTTTCAATAATTACGCCTATTGATAAAACCCATAGGAAGACAAGGCATGCGCCTATCGGGCCGCTATTTGCCAGGATTTTGTCTAAAATTCCCATAATAAAACTCCTGTTGTATTAAATTGAAATTATAGATGATTAAGTCAAACATTCTAATTGTGAAGTGTGAAACTCCCGTCCGGGTATATCATGGTTAAAATGGTCTATTACCTGTTCTTCCGGGAATAGATCTCTTTGATATGCCACTTTCCGATTCACCATAAACCAGAGAACAACGATAGCATTTGTGACATGTAAAGTCGCATAATCCCACCGTCTTGCCGGCGATGTATTTGTGTAATGCATTTATCTTCTCAATAGATATATCGTTATTAATATTCACAAGTTTCACTTCAGCTCTACTGCCATCTTCTGTGCCTTCTCCATTGCGATTGACTGTATTGTGGGGTTGGTTATTTGACATTCGTTGTACGTAATTCAACTGTCTGACAATATCAACGTTTGGCCTTTCAACCATGTATTCATTATTTACCGAAGCTCCTGACATCGTCCATGCTAAGTACATGAGTAATATAACCATTATTAACGTTCTCCTTGATAAACACTAGACAGGATAACAGGATAAAACTAGATAAGAGAAACTCCGAAGATCCTGCCCAGTGATTCGTTCTGCCAAAAATCCTTGTTCAAAGCTTCGTTCAAGTGTTGAGATTCTTTACCAAAGAAATACCAGGACTTTACAGCTAATTGCCTATTTTGACTTTTCCCCGTAAAGCAGGTTACATGCATAACAATTACTTCTTCCGCATGAGAATTCACAAACACCAAGGGTATTGTGTTGTACCTCACCCAATAGATCCCTGGTCTCTTTGTAAGTAACTTGTTTGACTACATCCTTCAGGTTATTCTTTGCCCGTAATGCCTTTTTTGCCTTCTTATCGTCCACGTTGTCCTCTTTGGCCGTTTGGACGAACGGATTAGAAATGCTGGATACAGTCTCCTCTGTTTCCAGTTCCAGTTGCAATTTGGCAATACGTGTTCGCGCCGTCACAAGATCACCTTTGAGAAATGACAACCTGTTCTCTATCTCTTTCTGTTTTTTATTGAAGGCGTCTTCAAAGGAAATCCATGTGTTCTCTGCAATGTTATCTTCCGTTGATTCAAGCATGTGATCAAACTGCCGGTATTCCTTCTTTACAATCTTTGGAAGCGACTCGAACTGTTTTTCCAGTTTATCAATCTCGGCTGCGATATCTTTTTCTCTTTTCTTATTGTAAGCAAGTTGTTTCTTTAAGATGTATATTTCATCGTCATTGGACATTACCTTCTTATAATTCTCTACAACATTGTTCACGTCCACCTTTGTGTTGTTTCCCTGTTTTACTTCAACAACTTCCTTATCATGGTTTTCACTGACAACCTCAAAGGCGTACTCTCCATACGCAGTGAGACATGGAAACATGAAAATCAGTGCTACTAACATAGTCTTTTTCATAATATAACCCCTTTCTAACAGTCAATTGATAAGTAAATTTAAGTTAACACAGCAAATAGTACTCAATAATACTTTTCAGCCTGGTTCTTAATCCAGTCCTCCAGATTATCGTTATAGTGTACTTCAACTATCTCAATAGAGTTTCCATCAAGAGAATCAGATGAGAACTTGGTTAATTCATCAGTCACCTTATCCATGATTTCTGAAAAGCTGTCTACTATAGTCCACACTTCCTGGATCTCCGCATACCATTCCGTAGGCGTTGTATCTCCTGTAGATGACCAGGTAGACTCAGAAACGTTTACTAACATGTTATAAACGTCTGCAACAGTTGAGAATTTCTGCCTTTGTACATCAAGCTTATCCAAAAGATGGTCTACATGACTTCCGAGTTGGTTGTAGAAGGTTCCTTGTTTGTCGATCATTACCACAGCTTTCTTAATTCCATCTATCTGGCCCGGTATTTGTTTGTTTCTATAGCTGACTGAATCCATCTCTTTTCTTAATAGATCCAGCTTGTCCCTTAACTTATCAGATGGGCTTTCCAGGTGCCTTCTTGCCAGTTTTCCTGATTTTTTCTGTAACTCCTCAAGCATTGTTGAATTTGTCTCTGCATCATCTGAGAGCTTACTTAATTTACTGTTTAGTGAATCTTCAGCTCTCTTAAACTCCCCGTCTATCTCCTCAAAAGAGTCCTTTATCCTGTACTTCTCCTTTGTCACTCCCACCATCTTCTTTTCTATCTTGAGGATGTTCTTGGAGAACACGTTATGAAGCTGTCTCTGTGATTCTGGAGTTCGGTCCTGCTTTACAGCCTCAAGTGACGTCTGAATCTCTTCAATGGCCTGGTGGAAAGATTCTCTCAAGGGTTTCGCCGTATTGAGAGAATTGTGAATCTCTTTCTTGGGCTTTTCGATGTCGATCTTAAACTCGGATATATCAGGTAAAAATCCGGTCTTACCTTGATAATCACCGGATGGTTTACCATCAACCGATGCCCGTACAGTCATATTGCCAACAAACATAAACGATAAAACCAGCAAAGTTATTACACTGAATGATATCTTTTCATTATTACGCCTCCCTATAAATTAAAACTTTAAATAGAATTTCCAACGATACGCCTGATCTTGCTCTTTCTTCTGACGGCATATGCTTCCAGCTTGTGAGAGCTCCA
>CAXGMX010000188.1:0-3818 GCA_964010955.1 uncultured bacterium | reverse complement strand
CTCCAGAAACGGTTGAGGCGATACAGACAGTTTCTGCTACGCTCCAACGGCCTGTATGAACACAAACACAAACACTAACTTTAAAGGTGGTACAATGAATGGGAGCAGGTCAATTTTCAACCAATGATAATTATTTCCCTTGCTTTGAAATATAAAATTTGATATAAAAAGTATATACTGGGCAGATTTAAAACGTAAAAGGGGGGTATTCCTACTCATATATATGCAAAATAGCTAAAACAGCGTAAATACGTAATTTATACAAACTTAAGCAGTGAGGTTGGATTTGTATTATAGTATTATAAGTAAAGTGTAATATTATGGCTACAAGGTAACAATCTTGTGGTCTTTTTTATATTATATTTTTATGTAGAAGAAGGAGGAGAGTAGTATGCCGACAGGAACAGTACAAGTGGTTTAATGACAAGAAGGGTATTTTGGTTTTATTTCCATTGAAGGAGGAGAGGATATCTTTGTGCATCACACTGCTATCCAGAGTGAAGGTTTCAGGACTCTTGAAGAAGGAGATAATGTTGAGTTTGAAATTGTACAAGGCGATAAAGGCAACAAAGCTGAGAATGTCAAAAAGAGTATAAGGCTTTTAAAAGCGTTGCCATATATTTTAATCTTAAAGCACAATAAGCTGTAGTTGATTGGAAATATGGAATTGTTACTAAAGTTTCTGGTATAACTCTAACCTTAAACCCCAATATTCTTAACAGGATATTGGGGGTTTTTTGTGGAGTTACATAGTACGGCATAGATTACTCTATTATGCTCACATTTTTAATAAGTATGGGTTCTTTTGGCACATCTCTGAATCCGTTAAAAATACCGGTTTTTACTCTTGCAATCGAATCTACCACATCCATTCCCTTGATAACTTCTCCAAACACAGCATAACCAAAACCTCTTGCGGTATTATCTGTGTGATTCAGAAAGTCATTATCTTTTACGTTTATAAAGAACTGGGCAGTGGCGCTGTCAATAACATTGGTTCGCGCCATGGCGATTGTACCTCTATTGTTACCTAGCCCTCTTCTGGCTTCATTCTTAATGGGAGGTTTAGGGTCTTTTTGTCTCATCTCGGAATCCATACCACCTCCCTGAATCATAAAATCCTTTATAACTCTATGGAAAATCAGGTTATTATAAAAACCTTCAGATGCATATGACAAAAAGTTTTTTACAGTTCTTGGGGCCTCATTCTCGTATAATTCAATCGTTATGTCGCCCTTTGATGTCTCCATCAATACTTTTGGATTTGCATATGCAGAATTCAGTTGTAAACACATAAGGCTGAACAGAGCGAAAGAAACGATGGGGGTTACTATCTTACTGATGTATTGTGCAATCATGGATTTTTCTCCTTAAAATTATTCGATTCAAAGTTTGAATCATTTAATCATAGTCTTGCAAATAATTCAACGTTTATCTTCCATATTGATTTCACTGAAAATACTGGTATGATTACCAACCAAAGTCATTCCCGCTAAAAGACATGTCGGGCAGGTGGTTACCAACTTAATATATTTTGATTCAAAATTATACAATGTTTAATCCTATCAGCTTAGAAATATTTAATAACCTTTTTTCTGCAATATGTGAGGAAATGGGTATCGTATTATGTAAATCTTCATTTTCCACAAATATAAAGGAGAGAAGGGATTTTTCATGTGCATTGTTTGATAGCAGTGGCGAAATGGTTGCCCAGGCTGAACATCTCCCGGTGCATCTGGCATCTATGTCACTATCAGTAAAAGAGGCAATAAAGGCAGTGGAGATGAGTGATGGTGATACTGTGATATTAAATGATCCATTTCATGGAGGTACTCATCTTCCGGATATTACTGTTGTGACACCTTTCTTTTACAAGAGCAGGAAAGACCCTCTCTTTTACGTTGCAAATAGAGCTCACCATTCAGACGTAGGAGGAATGTCTCCGGGTTCCATGTGCAATGCAACAGAGATATATCAGGAAGGAGTTCGTATTCCGCCGGTAAAGATAGTACAGACAGGTATCATAATTAAAGATATTATGAGTATAATAGCGTCAAATGTCAGAACACCGGAAGAGCGTAAGTGGGACATAGTTGCTCAGATTTCTGCTAATACGATCGGCAAACAAAGATTATTGGAATTATGTGATAAGTATGGAAAAAGTGAGGTGATAAAATACTCGGCTGAACTTCAAAACTATTCAGACAGGATTATGAGGTCAGTAATCAGGAAAATACCGGATGGCAAGTACTCATTTAGTGATTTTCTTGACGATGATGGTATTGCAGAAAAGCCTGTCAGGATAAAGGCCTGCATAAACATAAAAGGCAGCAGAGTACGTGTTGATTTCTCAGGCAGCAGTAAGCAGGTTAAAGGTTGTGTGAATGCAGTCTATGCCGTAACTGTATCAAGTGTATTTTATGTATTCCGATGTTTGATGAATTCCGATGTTCCGGCAAATTTGGGTTGTATGAGGGCTATCAGCATAAATGCACCGGAGGGTTCAGTCGTAAATGCAAAAATGCCGGCTGCCGTTTCCGGTGGCAATGTTGAGACCTCTCAAAGAATCGTTGACGTAGTCTTTGGGGCGTTGTCCAAAGCTATTCCGGATAAGATTCCGGCGGCAAGCAGTGGGACGATGAATAATATTGCTATTGGAGGATATGATAAGTCGAGAGGGCAGGACTTTACATATTATGAGACGATTGCAGGCGGCATGGGTGCGCGGCCAGATCGTAACGGTCTTGATGCTATTCACACCCATATGACAAATACCCTGAATACACCTGTTGAAGCTATAGAGCATGACTATCCTTTCAGGATAAAGCGGTATCACATTCGTTCACAATCAGGTGGTACGGGAGAGTTCAGGGGAGGTCACGGCATAATCAGAGATTTTGAATTCCTGGATACTGCGTCTGTAAGTATACTTTCAGACAGAAGGAAATTTTCGCCATACGGCCTAAGGAGTGGCAAAAATGGTCAGGCTGGCCAAAACATATTAATCTCAAAAGGGAAAAACATAATCTGCCATCTAAGACTACTGTTAATGTCAAAAAGGGAGATATCATAAGTATATGCACTCCGGGTGGCGGAGGGTATGGCAGGCAAAAGACTGGAAGGGGAGAAACGAAGAGACGGTGAGGGGGATAGTATATAGTAATGTAGGGGCGAACAGCTGTTCGCCCATTATTTTAAACATTCTCTGTGTTCAAATTACATGAGTAAATATCAGCCAAAAAAGATATTCATAGAAAAAGAAGTTATTAATTCACCCGTTACAAAACAGATAATTAATAAACTGCCGGGTGTGGTTGTAGAGTACATAGACGATTACAGGAACATCAGAATCGAGGGGAACACAACTGATGATGTTTATATAGAGAGTAAGGAGTGCCTGGCAATAGCCGGGAAGAAGGGGGGGCTTGTTAAGGAGTTCAGGTGCAGAGACGGTATAATCGGGAATACGGAATATTTTATCAGCCATGGGAATAATTGCAATCTGGACTGTGAGTATTGTTTTCTTCAGAGTTACTTTGATAATGCTGTACCCACGGTATTTATAAATCATGATGAAATCCTGACTGCAATCAAAGATGTTTTACTGGCCGCAGGTGATAAGAAAACAGTATTTCATGCCGGTGAGCTGTGTGATGCCCTGGCCTTCGATGATCTCACCGGCCTGTCCCGCAAACTCATTCCTCTGTTTTCAGAATATCCAAATGCAAGACTTGAACTCAGAACAAAGACCACTACTGTAGAGAACCTGCTGACTATGCCGGCATCAAGTAACTATTGTGTAATTTCGTGGTACATTC
>CAXGMX010000187.1:0-3830 GCA_964010955.1 uncultured bacterium | reverse complement strand
GGAGAAGCTTTGTTTCAATTGGATTGTAGACAGTATCAAAGACTATCATACCTTCTTTTAGTACATTTTCTGGGACAGGTGCTCTGTCTACCTCTGGAAACATACCGATAGGTGTAGAATTTATGAGGATATCAGAATCAAGTTTGTTGATTTCTTCAAATCTTTTAAATCTACATTTAACATCATTAGACAGCTTTTCTGCACGCTCAATGGTGCGGTTATAAATTGTTATATCGCAACCTTTCTCCCTTAATCCGAAGGCAATTGCACGTGCTACACCGCCTGCTCCTACGATGGATACCTTCTTATCGTTCAGTGTGCTACCGGTTTCTCTCAGACTGTTATCCAGTGCCATTAAGGCTGCCATGCAGTCGGTGTTGTAGCCTGTCAATTTTCCATCCTGTCTTACAATGGTATTTATGGCACCAATTTTCTCAGCTGTGTGTTCAACATCGTCTAGGAACGGTAAAACACTTTCTTTATGAGGAATGGTAACACTGAAGCCCTGGAAGTCGATTTCCATGTACTCCTTAATGAAGGTGCCTATGTTTGATACCTTCAGTGGGACATAGACGTTATTAAGCCCTTTTTCCGTAAAGGATGCGTTATGAATGACTGGACTCATACTATGGGAAACCGGATTTCCAATAATACCATAAAGCTTTGTTTCTTTATTTATATTTTTAAAGTGATATGTTTTGGAAAGTTCGTCAACGGTTAGTTGTCCGGGTGCTGATTCTTTGCCCCTTTCGAGAGAAGCGAATGTCAGTAATCCCCCAAACTTTCTTGTAAGAATCCTGCTTATGTGACCCAATTCTCCCATGCAGAAAGATATAATGGGTATGTTCGCAGTATTTAAAAGTTCAAATATCCTGATATTGTCAGTAATGTCATTTGCGTATGTTACAATCTTTACTATGTCAGGTTTATGTTGACAAATATCGTTATATATTTTGCTTAAGTCTTGAGGTGTCTCTTTAAAATTATGATAAGAAATAATTACTTTGCTGTTTTTTCGTCTGACAATTTGCTTAATCGAATCATATTCAACGTCAACGTAATCTGCTTCCAGGTCGATAGCCTTTTGTAGCAGACGTAATCTATCCTGTTCGCTGCCATTAAATTTACCACCTTCTCTTTCCGGCCTGTTTGTGACTATTACCGGCTTAGTCTTACTCTTTAATGATTCTTCAATGCATCTTTCTGCATCTTGTAATTCCGGGATGTGATCAATGCGTAGTTCGATTATGTCAGCACATTTGGAAGCTGATGACATTTCCGAAATAGTATCTTCAGTGCTTCTTGTCGTAATTGGAATGCAAATCATGTTTATAATAAGGTGTTTGTAAGAATTAGTTGATTATTATATTGTATACTTTAAAATAGTCAATCTTATGTATTTTCATTTTGGGCGCACCCGTCCAATAAACCGGCGGGCAGGGATAAACGCAGATTGTAAGGATTTAGGACTCCACCTGGAGAAATTAGTTTATGAAAAGTATTGATCTGTGAAAATCAGTGTCCTATTTATTTAAAGAATGGGGAGTTATAATGGACGTAAGAGAAGCAATAAAAAAACGAAGGAGTATAAGGAGATTTAAACCTGACCCAATTCCGGAAGAGAAGATCAGGCTTTTACTTGAGAGTGCCAGATTGGCGCCATCAGGGACAAATACACAGCCTTGGAGGTTTATAGTAGTTAAAGATAATGATACTAAAAAGAGATTGCAAGAGGCGGCGCATAATCAAAGACATGTAAAAGGCGCTCCAGTAATAATTGTCTGCTGTGCAGATTTAGGGGCATTCAAGGAATTCCCGGAAAGAGTGGATGAGCTTATAGAATCGGGTGCGCTTCCTGAGAGAACGAGAGAAGTGTTTATTCCATACCTTAGCAAAGGTATGGATACTGTTACAAAGGACGCTCTTATGGTTGCTGCAGCGGCAAATGTAGCTATAGCAGTAGAACATATTGTTTTGCAGGCAGTTGAGATTGGCCTTGGTACCTGTTGGGTAAGATGGTACGAAGATGGCAAGGTAAAAGAAATTCTTGGTATTCCGGAACATGTTGAAATAATGGCACTCTTGCCCGTTGGAGTTCCTGATGAGGAACCTTCTCAGAGGCCGAGATTGAGTTTGGACAAAATAGTCTTTAATGAGAAGTACGGCGGAAAGTATACCTAACCAGAACGAGTCTGGATAATAATATTGAGGGGTTTAAGAATTTCGAATTGAGGAACTTCTTTAATTCTTTAATCCCTGAATTTCCCCTAATTCTTAAATTTTAATTTAGATATGAAAACTATAGAGTTAGAGAACGATAACACAAAATACTTTTTCAATGACAGGTATGTGTGGATACTCTTGATAATTTCTCTTTCAGTGAGAATATACCTGAACTCTTTTACATATGTAATCAAGAATGACAGTGTAGCCTTTATGAGTTGTGCAAGGTTTTTTGCTGACGGTGATTTCTTAAGCGGATTAAGGCACGACTACCATCCCCTCTACTCCTTCCTTATGGCTGTAATGTACAAGGTTATTCCAGACATGGAAATCTCCGGCACTATTGTGTCTGTTTCATTTGGTACGCTAACTGTTATTGTGTTTTACCTGATTGGTAAGAGTGTCTTTGACAGGAGGATATCGTTTGTTTCTTCTGTTATTCTGGCCTTACATCCTTATGCTGTCAGGTTTTCTGTGGATATCATTTCAGAATCTACCTATTTCTTTTTCTTTATATCTGCACTTGGTCTGGGCTTTTTTGCGATAACAAAGAGGAAGTATTATTTATTTGCCCTTACAGGAATATGTGCGGCGCTTACTTATCTTGCACGCCCTGAAGGAATAGGAATCATCTTTATAGTTGCTGGCTGGTGTATATTGAAAGACCTGGCCAGGTTTAAGATAGTCAGGAAAGAAAAATTGGTTTCAATCCTGATATTGGCTACTTCATTTCTTGTCTTTTCAATGCCGTATCTTGTGTATATCCAGAAGGAGACGGGTCATTGGAGCCTTACAAAGAAAAAAGATTTATCCAAGGTAGTCGGTGTTGATGTAGTGTTGAGCAGTGGTAATGGTAAGAACTTGAAAAAGGAAAAAGGTGATGGGCATACAAAGAAGAATAATGTATCTCGGGATGCAAAAACTATTGCTAATACCGATAAAAAAATTACTAAACAAAATACTCATGTTAGGACCGATTTAAAGAAATTAAAAATAGATGTTAATAGTATTTTGTATATTTTAGATAAGTATCTAACTACCTTTCATCCATTTTTGTTTGTGCTCCTTATAATAGGAGTAATAAAATGGACAAGGGTAAGGAAGGTGCGGTATTTCGGATTTTACATAGCATCAATTATTGTGTTTTACCTGCTAGTTATTTTATAGGTTGAACTTAGCGTATGCACCGGCCTTTCAGTATCCAAGCAGAAGGCATCTGATACCACTGGTTATTCCGGCTATCTTTTGTGTTGGAATAGGAGTATATGCTACTGGTAGCTGGATACATGAAAAGTTTCAGTTTGATAAATTAAAATCTGGCCTTGGAGGGCGATTAAGGAATGTATGGATAGCTCAGTTGCTAATCTTGGTAATAATTATCAGTGTTTTGCTGCCAAAGACATTAAAGCCTCAGCGTTCTGATAAGTTAGGAATTAAGAAGGCTGGCCAATGGATAAGAGAAAATTCTCATATACAATCTCCTGCTATTTTGAGTGATTCTTTCAGGAATGCTTATTATGCCGGTAGGAAAACATGTTCATATAGAAAGAATTGAACAAGCAATCAACTTAGCAACGAGAAAAGAAAGACTGATTATATGTTAATTA
>CAXGMX010000186.1:0-3881 GCA_964010955.1 uncultured bacterium | reverse complement strand
GGGAAAAAGCCGAAAAATATCCTGCTGAGAAAAACTGTGAAGAGATTATAGAAATATATAACGAAGTGGTGGCAGAATCTAATGAAGATACTATTCTTAGTTCAAGGTCTTGATGTGGCGGCAAGCAAGTACAGGGTACTTCAATATCTTCCGTATCTAAAGGAACGCGGAGTGCAGGCAACCGTCATGCCTTTTCAGAAAGGGTTCTTTGATAAGCTGAAGGTATTCAAGAGTGTAAACCAATACGATATTCTGTTTATTCAGCGAAAGAGATTCCCAGTTCTCTGGCTCAAGTTCATACGGAAGAACGCGAGAAAAATAGTTTACGATTTTGATGACTCCGTAATGTACCGTAATTCCAAGTATGTCAGCCATGAATCAAAAACGCGGGTTAAAATGTTTAAGAATATGGTTAATGCTTCTGACCATGTTATAGCGGGAAATGAATATTTACAGAAGAACACTGCACCGTATACGCAGGATGTGACAATTATACCATCTCCCATTGACATGACTTCTTATCCTCAAAAAGAGATATACGGAGAAAAATGATAACATCACTCTTGGCTGGGTTGGTGCTCATGGAAGTATTCATTATTTGAAAAAAATGAAGCCTATATTTGAAGCTCTTGGCAAAAGGAATGGTAAATTAAGGCTCAAGATTATATGTGATACTTTTTTTTGATTGTGAAAATATGGTTGTGGATAAAAAACAGTGGAATGAGAAGGACGAAGTTGCAGACATTCAGAGCTTTGATATCGGACTGATGCCGCTCATGGACGATCCGTGGTCGCATGGGAAGTGCGGGTTGAAGGTATTGCAGTGCCTTGCAACTGGGGTTCCGGTAGTCTGTAGTCCGGCAGGAATCAACAAGGAAATTGTTGAAGATGACGTACATGGCTTCTGGGCAAATACACAGGAAGAATGGATAGAAAAACTGGAAACCCTCATAAATGACCATGATCTTCGGAAGAGAATGGGAAAGGAAGGGCGAAAGAGAGTTATTGATCATTATTCACTTAAAGCAAATGCCCCAAGAATGTTAAAGATATTTCAACAACTATCATCTCCTACAATTAATAAGAAATCAAATGGAACAGATAATTGAGGCAAAGAAAATACTCGTTAGAGCACCCAATTGGGTAGGTGATGTTGTGATGGCAACTCCTGCATTCAGGTGTATCAGGGAGAACTTTTCTGATTCGCACATAACCTTGCTGATTAAGAAGAATTTAAGAGGCATAGTAGATGGTTCTTTCTGGTTTGATGAGGTTATTGAATTTGAACCAGGGAGGAGGAGAGGTACAAAGGGCTTCTTACGCTTAACATACAAGCTCAGGCAGGAAAGTTTCGATTTGTGTTTTTTATCCCTAATTCATTCAGTTCCGCTCTTATGGTGTGGCTGGGCGGAGTGAGCAGACGCGTTGGATACAGGCGCGACGCCCGTTCTCTCTTATTGACAGACGGCATAGAGAGGCTGAGTGAAAACGGAAAATTTCTGCCAACCTATATGGGAGATTATTATCTGAAATTATGTACTCACCTTGGCTGTAAGATAGGCTCGAAGAAGCTGGAGTTGTTTATTTCCGGAGAATGTGAAGATAGTGCGAACGAGTTATTAGGGAAATACGATATTGATAAAAAACCCTTTATCCTGATAAGCCCGGGATCATCTTACGGTTCTGCAAAACTATGGACTGCGGAGGGATTTGCCAGAACCGCAGATTTATTAAAAAGAGTCTGTTGATTGTAATGTCGTTCTGACCTCCGGTCCTGGCGAAATAGCTCTTGCTGATGAAATAGAGGGATTATCTAAAAAAGGCTTAATCAATCTTTCAAGGGCCTCAATCTCCCTTGATGACTTTAAGGCAATCGTAAAGCGGTGTATGCTCTTACTAACGCTGGATTCAGGGCCAAGACATTTTGCAGTAGCGCTTAATCGGCCCGTTGTCGTGCTGATGGGTTCTAATGATCCCAGATATGCAGAATCTGAATACGAGATTGGCAAAGTTATAAGGGAAGATGTTGACTGTTCACCATGCCAGCTTAAGACATGTCCTACAGACCGCCGCTGCATGACCCGGATTTCACCTGAAAAGGTCGTAGAGACATGTATCGAAGTCTTAAATTCAGAAAAAGAACAAGACCAGACTTCCATTAAATCACTTCATTAACATTTCTTCATCTTGTCTTAATGTTTACGGTTGAATAAAAATAGAATTATGTTTAAATTGTGCGTTTACAAAAACTCATATAATCTATGGAACTTGAGATATCTATAGTAATTCCCGTATTCAATGAGGATGAAAATATTTCTATACTTTCGTCTGCAATACATAGGGCAATGTCAGATACTGGATATTCCTACGAATGTATTTTTGTAGATGATGGAAGTATCGATGAGAGTTATAAAGAGATGAAGAATGTATGTGAAGAAAATGATAATTTCAGAATAGTCAGATTAAGAGAGAATTGCGGTCAAACTGCTGCACTGGATGCTGGTTTCAAGGCTTCAAGGGGAAAGTATATTGTAATGATGGATGCGGATTTACAAAACGATCCTTTTGATATTCCATTACTATTTGCAGAAATTGATGATTATGATATGGTACATGGTTGGCGTTCTGAGAGACAAGATCCGTTAATAAAAATTATATCTGCTAAAGTAGCAAATTGTGTCAGAAACAAATTAACCAGCGAAAATATAAAAGACATCGGTTGCTCTTTAAAGATATTCCGCAGGGAATGTTTAGATAAGATAAAGTTGTATAATGGAATGCATCGTTTCTCCCCACATTATTCAAAATAGAGGGATTCTCAGTTAAGGAGGCAAGGGTAAAACACAATCCCAGGATATACGGAAAGTCAAAATACAATATAAGAAACAGGATATTCAAATCTTTTTTGGACCTGTTAGCCGTTAGATGGATGAAAAACGTAACTTTATTATGAGGTGAGAGATGAATAGTCTTAATCTTTGGATATGTTTTGGCTTTGTAGGCCTAGTTATTATTTGGTTCCAGGTTTCTAATTCAATGGTTAGCATCAGAAAGAAAGAAGGAGAGTATTATACCTTTGGCCTTCTGGTACCTGAGCATCGGCGGTAGTGCTATTTTACTTTCTTATGCTATCCATAGGAAGGATCCTGTCTTCATTCTTGGCCAATGTACAGGGCTCTTTATTTACTTTAGAAACCTTACCTTGATACATAGGAAAAAGAAAGTAGATGATTCTTAGGTCTTTTAATATCTAAAAGTAATATCATAATAAGAAGCAGACATTAAAAATTATTACATGCCTTCTTTTCCCTCCATTTGATATCACAGGTTATTTGTAAAAGAGATTAAATGAGCAAAAGTGTTGTAAATTATTTCTGGAGACACACTCACATCCAGGTTGCATTTCTGGTTGTTGTTACAGGGTTTCTGTTTATTTTCGACCTGGGTAACAGAGATCTCTGGGCACCTGATGAGCCCCGCTATGCCCAGGTAGCATTGGAAATGTTGGAGAGTAGAAATTTTATTCTTCCTCGTTTAAATGGAGAGATATACCCTGACAAGCCACCCTTGCTATTCTGGTTAATTGATCTTTTTTCCATGCCATTTAATAAGGTAACAGAATTTTCTGCCAGATTGCCTTCTGCCCTGGCAGGAATTGGCTGTTGTGTAGCTGTTTTCTTTCTGGGTAAATCCATTTTTTCCCGGAGGACAGGAATAATTGCAGCCTTAATATTAGCTACTAATGTCAACTTTCTGTTTCATAGCACGAAGATCTGCATTTGATGTATTACTCACATTCTTCATTACTATGTCACTTCTATGTTTCTATTCAGGCTATTCCAGGGATTCGAAAAAGGACAATACTTTTTCTGTCTTTCTTA
>CAXGMX010000185.1:0-3953 GCA_964010955.1 uncultured bacterium | reverse complement strand
ACGCCACGTATATCGTTTTGCCTGAACATTGTCAAGATGAATAGCGATAAAGATATCAGGTACTTTAATTCTGAAATGGGAGAAGAGGAGTTGAAGAGCAGACTGTTATTATTTGATGATATGAAGCCAGAAGATTGGAATCATGTCAAGTTTTATGAGAGGTCAAGTAATTTTAGTGATGTCATTTATCCTGATAGTCTTAATATTATTGACTATTTAGAAATAACTAAAGATTTTTCTTAGTCGGGGGGATTATAAGAACCATACACGAAAAACTTAGAGACGGTATATGTGTAATGTGTATCCAGAAGAACAGGGATGTGGAGTTGGGGCGAGGAGGAGGGCTAACAGAAGAGAAAGCCCGTTTGTATATCAGTATGGATTTCCAGAAGCTCAAGATTATTAAGTGTAAGAATCCAAAGCAAGGACAAAGTATTAGCGGAAAAGAGATAGATTTTAAATTAATTAAGGGAACTACGTTTATACCGGTGAACCAATGAAGATTGAATTAGAAACTACTGACATAGAAAACCTTTGTGGAAAAGCATGAAAAGACTATTAAGCGTTGATGATGTTGCTGAGTATTTAGGTGTGCCAAAGAATAGATTTGCATAATGCTAGAGACGAGAATCCTCCCTTAATCAAACCAGAAGAATTTGAGGAATTGAAGCACTTTAATTCTGGAGTATGATGAAAGAAAATCCTGTATGAAAATAGAAATTGATGACACGGTACTGATAGACACGATTGTTGAAAAGGTGTTTGAAAAACTTAAACCTTTACTTAACAACTCTCACGATTCCAAGGATAATGAGCTAATGGACGTAAAAGGACTGGCTGAGTATCTCAAAGTTAAAGAATCATGGGTGTATGAAAAAATACACACAAAGCGAATACCCTTTCAGAAAGCAGGTAGATTCCCTCGGTTCAGAAAGAAGAATATTGACAAATGGCTTGAGAATCCCTACTCTTTTCTTCATGTGCCTATAGGCCGCTCAAAAAGGAAGGAGGGAATATATAATGAGTAGGCTCTATAAGCGAGGGAATGTATATTGGTACGATTTTCAAAATAAAGGCATCCGATATAGAAAGAGTACAGGTAAGACAAAGAGAAGGGATGCAGAGGAAGTTTTGCATGACAAGAGAGAGAAGACAAAAGGAGGAGAATGTCTAGGTACTAAAACGATTAGGGATTGTACAGTAGCTGTTCTGGCAGCGGAATATTCAAAATGGGTAAAATTTCAAAAGTCTTATATAAGTAGTAAGCGGTTTTTTGTCAAACACATTGTAGAGACATTTGGAAATTTAAGAGTAAGAGACCTTAATGCCAGAATTGTTGAACAATGGCAGACTATGCGACTGGAACACAGCAAACCCGCTACCGTGAACCGGATTACAAGTTGTTTAAGACACATGATTACTCAAGGGCAAAAATGGGAAATGGTGGACGATGAATCAGCAAAGCGTATTAAAAGTGTGAAGCTGCTGAAAGAGGATAATAAGAGGCTGCGATTTTTAACCCTTGAAGAGTGCCAGAGGCTGATAGCTTGTTGCCGGGAACATTTAAAACCTATCGTCACCGTTGCCCTGCATACTGGGATGAGGAGGTCGCAAATACTTGGCTTGAGATGGGAACAGATTGACTTGACTCACAAATTTATTTTGCTGGAAACGTCTAAGAATGGTGAACGCTGTGAAATACCGATAGATGACACGCTTCTGAAGATGTTTGAAGAAATGCCTCATAGCATCGAAAGTATTTATGTGTTCACAGACAGGGATGGTAAGCCGTATAAATCAGTAAAACGTAGCTTCAATACGGCATTAAGAAAAGCTGGTATACATGATTTTCGTTTCCACGATTTGAGGCACACAACGGCATCCCATTTGGTAATGGCTGGTATCGATCTGACAACGGTTAAAGAGCTTCTGGGTCACAAGGACATAAAGATGACTTTAAGATATGCGCATCTTGCCCCCGGACATAAGAGGAAGGCAGTTCAAGTACTGGATAGGATAATGGACAAGAATGAAGATGCGAATTTATATTTTTGGGCACAATTTTGGCACAATGTCAAAGCAAAGCCAACATCGTGAATGTCCTAAGCCCTTTGTTAGTATGGTCGGGGCGACTGGATTCGAACCAGCGACCTCTTGAACCCCATTCAGAAAAAGGGTATTTTTAACGTTTTCCGTAAGTGCCTGAATTAGTACCTGTTATGTCGCTATCATTTATTTAACAATAGGTTACAATTCTTTGTCAATTCTGGTGATTACTGTGAAGTCCGGCTGATTACGCTGGAGTTGACTACATTTTGACTACAGTAAAATGTAAGGGTTGCGTGGGTTTGCAACAAAAGTATACATCTCTATACCTATAGCAGAGAACTGGATGAAATGGTGGATATCTTGACTTCACACACACAGTTTTGTAGAAACTCGTAATTGACAAACATTGACGACAGTCCAGCTTATTATCATTCCTCTTAAACACCATTCACATATCAAGCGTAAACTATTTCTACAGATTTACAGGGCAAAAGTGATTACCAGCCTCGGATCATTCCAATAAGGATGCCTCGCCAGAGAACCATTTATGTAGTTGAAATCTTATGCGGTTGATGGGTGATTGAGTGTTGGATCTTAAAAGGCTTGAGCCAAGTTTTTCAATTCTTGGTAAGTTTTCGACTAAATATTGCTCGTAGTTGGCTTTTGAAATATCTGTTTGTGATAATTTCACAATATGCCAGTCCTGTTCGTTTATTTCCTCGATCGTGGCCAAGCCTCCTGTATTATTTCTAAAATAGAATCCTTTATGAGGGTTAAATGCCACCCATCCCCTTTTAGTTAGAACAAAAGATAGTTGTAGGCCTTTGCCGGAATCTTTTATGTATAATGAGGTGAAAAATGCGTCTGCACCGATATAATTGCAAAGCGTAGTAAATAAATCATGAAAATTGTCGCTGACACCATAACCACGCACATAAACGTCCCAGACATGGCTGTCCATTACGGGTAAACTCTTTGGTTGAGGTTTGATAGTTTCGTGAGTCCAATGAAACAGTCGAAGAATTTTATCCTCCTTTGTATCTAGATGACCGGTGATTCGCTGTGCCAACCATTTATAATTAAGATGACGGTCATAAAAGTTTAATACCTTAAGGTATAGGGGCAATGTAATCCTTGAAACTTTACAATCAACGCCCTGAAGCATGGTTACCTTTTTATTAAGCAAGGCAACCGAACACAAAAATAAAAGAAAAATAAAGATTAGTACCAAATATCTTTTTTTCATGATTTCTTGTCCTCAATATAACATTGAACTTGATGTTTAAGTTTCCTATTGATTATAACTGTTCCTTGAGTATTATAAGCGCAAGTATTTCTACAATCTACAATATTTTTACACCACACAGATATATTCCATCAGGTGATGGATATGCTTTTTCAAAAATTAGGTTTACTTTCGTTTAAGAAAGGATAGATATGAAGAAGATTCTTTACGTTGATATGGATAATGTGCTGGTTGATTTCCAGTCAGGCATTGACAAAACCAATGAAGATGTGTGTGCTGAGTACGCTGATCGCCTTGATGAAGTGTCCCGGAATTTTTTCGTCTTATGAAACCTCTGCTCGGTGCTGTAGATGCCTACAAACAGCTGGTGGTAGAATTTGATACATACATTCTTTCAACATCCCCTTGGGAGAATCCAACAGCATGGTCAGATAAATTGATTTGGGTGAAAGAATACCTTGGAGCACACGCATATAAACGGCTGATTTTATCTCATCACAAAAATTTAAATATTGGCCATTTTCTTGTTGATGACAGGCTGAAAAGCGGTGCGGATAAATTCAAAGGAGAGCTCCTGCATTTTGGTACAGAGAAGTTTCCTGACTGGAATGCAGTTACGGATTACCTGATGACACAGTTGGAGGATGATAATGTCTAG
>CAXGMX010000184.1:0-3969 GCA_964010955.1 uncultured bacterium | reverse complement strand
CTCGAATGTTGTATCGCTATCTTACCAAGACATGCTCCTATGCTGAAAATAAAAAGACGACAATAATCATTAAGACAGATCCTTTTTCTTTGGCTATTGCCTTAAATGGCGCAAGTAATCCCTGGTTGATAGTGTGAAAGTTTAGTAAATAAGCACCTATTACGACCAGAATTATACCTATAAAACCAGATTTGTCAGGCCTTTCCCCAAGAATAATATATGATGTTCCAATCAGAAAGACAGGGGTTAAGGATAAAAATGGGAGTGTTAACGAAAGAGGTGATACCTTTATTGCCTTCATATATAACAACACGGCTATTGTATCAAGCGGAACAGCCATAAATGTTGCCATATAGAAAACGCCATCAAGCGCAGGTATATCTACGAAGGGGATTAGAACAGCGACAAAAGGAGCTGCATACCCGGTTCTTGCCCAGGCAACAACATATGGATCTATATTGTCATCTAATGCTTTTTTACTGAGTGCATCCGCAGTTGCCAAACATAATGCACAAACAAAAGCGTAAATAAACCAACTCATTTAAATTTGCCATAATCAATGTTTGTGTTTGTATAAAACAATTTAGTATGCATGTTTATTTACAAGTCCCCTCCAAATAGTCAACCACATTATTACTAAATCTAACCTGAGGCTCCAATTTTCTATGTAATATAAATCGCACTCAATCCTCTTCTCAAGCGATGTGTTTCCTCTCCATCCGCTGATTTGTGCCCAGCCTGTAATACCAGCCTTCATCTTATGTCTTAACATATACTTTGGAATCTTGTTTCTAAACTGCTGTATAAAAAATTCTCTCTCGGGCCTTGGGCCAACAATGCTCATATCCCCTTTAAGCACATTAAAGAATTGAGGAAGTTCGTCTATGCTTGTCTTTCTCAAAAAGGTGCCGATTGGTGTTCTACGGGAATCATCCTTTGCTGCCCATACAGGGCCTGTTTCCTTTTCAGCCTCAATTGCCATCGTCCTGTATTTCAGCATGTTGAAAATTTTTCCATCTAAACCCATACGTTCCTGACTGTAAAATACAGGGCCCCTGGATGTCGCCTTTATCAGCAATGAGACAACGAACATCAAAGGAGATGTAACTAATATAATGATTAAAGATAATACAACATCTGTTACTCTTTTAAACACTATGTTCCAACCGTATAGAGGCGTATCCCTTAAACTAATTATCGGCATTCCGTTCAAACTCTCCAATACCTCCCCTTAATGTAGCATACTCAAACAAATCCGGGATTACCATAATTGAAACCATCTCATCACCTATATCGTCAAGAACTGATTTCAGCTTCTCTTGAGCACTCAAAGAAAGAGCAATAAAGACTATATCTATCTTATGATTCACAACAACATTTCGAATATTCTCAAAAGTATCCAGTACCTTAAAGCCTTCCAGTTCATTACCAATCTGATAATTATCTTCACTCAAAAAGCCTCTAATTTTGATTCCAAGTTCAGGGTGTTCATGTAATCTATCCGTAACGTCCTGTCCCAAACTTCCTGTACCTACGATCAAGGCATGTCTTAAATTGTAACCTTTTTTCCTAATAAACCTTAAAAGCTCACGAAAAAGTATCCTTTCAATACACAAGGCAATCACGCAAATTATCCCAAAATATACAAAAGTAAGTCTTGAAAACTCATATTGTCTAACAAAAAAAGTCAATGAAACTAAAATTACGATAGCAATTGCAGTAGCCTTTACAATATCCCATACCTCTGCAACCTTAGAAGAAATCCTTCTTGGTCTGTACAATCCAAACGTCTTAAACACTATATACCAGAGCGGAAGCATAATCAGTAGAAGGGTAATGTACGTATAGAATGAAGGTATGCCTTTGGATACAGGAATAATTGGAATATAAAATCGTACATAATATGCCAATACCCATGAGCAGGAAAGTGTTAACAAATCCATGAACAAGACCAGTGTTTCAAAAAACTTACTATGTTTCTTTAACATATCACTTAATTTCTAAATCCCAGTACTCATATTATAATTTTACTAATCTACCAGTGAAACTTCCTTTTTGAACTCACTATATTCTTTTTCTATATAATCCTTAATTTTATCCTTAAATATTACCCTGTCAAAAGACTCCGCATTTTTCCTGATTTCCTGTTTATTAAATGAATCTTTTATCTCTTCAAAATAGGATACAGCCTCTGCCAGGGCATCAGGGGGTATGGTTCATAAAAGAATACGCCCGTTGCCTTTTGTGATTGCCCGTTCTCACTCTTCATTTTCAATTTGTCATTATCTATGGGAATAATTGTTTCCAAAGCACCTCCATATCCATAAGCTATTATCGGTTTCCCACACGCCTGCGCTTCAAGGGGAACAATTCCAAAGTCATCTATTCCAGGGAAGATCAGTGCTTTGCATGCTTCATAGTGATCTCTTACTGTCTCATCTGGCTGCCATCCCATTAATTCAATATTTCTGTTTGCAATACTTCTCAGCCTGTCCTCCTCCTGCCCGGAACCAATTATCTTAAGTGGCAGGCCAAGTTTATTGAATGCATTAATTCCAATATCCACCCGTTTATTTGGCGCCAATGGAGAAACCATCAGGTAAAAATCTTCATTAGATGGCGACGGCTTGAAATATGAACAGTCAACCGGTGGGAATATTATATCTGGCTCTCTGTTATAATGTTTCTTTATTCTCTCGGCTACATATTTGGAAATAGCAACAAATCTGTTTACACGCCGACTGCTCCTTACATCCCATTTTCGTAGATAATTCCGCACAAAAGAAGCCGCCAATCTTGTCATTCCACCAGACCGTTCTCCAATAAAATATTGATCGTACATGTCCCATATGTATCTCATTGGTGTGAAACAATAACACACGTGCAGTGTATCAGTGCCTGTCATTACGCCTTTCGCAACACAATGACTGCTGGACAGGACGACATCATATCCGTGGAGATCAAATCTTTCAATTGCATTCGGAAATACAGGCAGAAAGTATCGATACTTTCTTTTAGCTAGTGGTAAATGCTGAATAAACGATGTGCGAATATCCATATTCTCAATAGTATCTGAAACACTTCCTTTGTTATGCAGCAAAGTATACAGATGAGCATCAGGAAAGAGCTCACAGAATACTTCAAGTACCTTCTCCCCTCCTCGCATACCCGTAAGCCAATCATGAACAAGAGCAACCTTAATCTTACCAAACCCCTTTAAGCCATTTTGAGATTAGTATCACCTGAAATCATCATTTCAGGACATCATTTTCTGGTATATCCTATATGTCTCTTTTGCAACCTTCTCCTGGGTAAAATTATTTAACACCCTTTGCCTGCCTCTCTCTGCCAATTCCACCCTTAAATCATAATCATTTATTAGTAACTCTAACTTTGAAGACAAATCACCAACATCACCTTCTCTAAATATTAGCCCACAGTCACCAATAACATTTGGAATTTCACCGGAGTCAGAGCCGATAACAGGGACTTCACACGCCATTGCCTCAATCAATACCCTTCCAAATTGTTCCTTCCACTTCTTTGTAGTACGAGAAGGGAGCACTAAGCAGTCCATACAGTTTAAATATTCTGGAACCTGAGAAGAAGGAATCGTATCTATAATCCTGATCTGTTCAGAGATCCCCAAGCGTCTTCCTTCTATAATTATCTTATTTCTTAATTCCCCATCACCTACTAGCAAAATGTTAATTTTGCTCTTTATCCTGGACACGGCTTCTAGCAAATCCATAATGCCTTTTTCTTTTACAAGTCTGCCAATATATCCAATAGTGTAATTGTCCAGTCTTAACTTAGGCTTAAGCTCTGGCATTTTCAATCCTACAGTATATCAGATGGTCCACGCCGTATGGAACTACCGAAAGTCGATCCTTAACCAAAACCCTTTCTGGCAAGAATATCTCTTATTTCCTCACTGGCGGCTACCGCATAATCAGCAATACGTGGCGT
>CAXGMX010000183.1:0-3985 GCA_964010955.1 uncultured bacterium | reverse complement strand
GGCAGATACAAAAGGGTGGCGGTTTCCATTACTATCAGGCCAGGAAGATGGGCAGTGAGTTTGAGATTGCTGTAGCATTGGGAACAGATCCTGCTCTACTATTAGCAACAGTTGCTGCATTACCGGAAGGAATTGACGAGGTTATGTTCAGCGGTTTCCTCCGCGGCAAAAGGACAAGGATGGTGAAGGGCAAGAGTGTTTCCATCAAGGTGCCTGCGGATGCAGAGTTTATACTTGAAGGAACCGTTCATCTGACGGAGTTACGCATGGAGGGTCCATTTGGTGATCACTTCGGGCATTATTCTCACGCCTCAAAATTCCCTGTTTTTCACATAAACAAAGTTACACACAGAAAAAATCCTATCTATCCTGCAACCGTAGTAGGCCGCCCACCCATGGAGGATAAATACCTGGGCAATGCAACCCAACAGGTTCTGGGACCGCTTATTCGTCTAATCCATCCGGAAATCTGTAATCTCTGGGCTTACTACGAGGCCGGGTTTCATAACCTGCTGGTGGTTTCCGTAGAAGAACGCTATCAAAAAGAGGCAATGAAGACAGCACTTTCAATTATGGGTGAAGGCCAGCTTTCGTTAACAAAATGTATTGTAACAGTTTCAGAAAACGTCAATCCTCGAGACTTCAATGCCGTCCTAACGGCGATACGCGAAAACTTTGACCCCACATACGATTTTATTATGATTCCAAAAGTGCCATTGGATACCCTTGATTTTACCAGTTATAAGATGAACCTCGGAAGCAAGATGATTATGGATGCTACAAGGTCAAGAAATGCAGATAAAGAAAAGGCTTCAAAATCTGAAATAGATCGTTTGATAAAGACAATAGATAATAGAATATCAGACTGGAATCTCCTGGGCGAAACGTTGTTGGTGGTTTCGGTTCAAGATAACGGGAGGGATGTGGTTAATAAATTAACAAAATCAGAAGAACTCGTCGGGCCAAAAATTATTGCGGTAGTGAGTCCTGATGTTGATATTCGTAATCAGGAACAAACCATCTGGGGTATATTTACAAGATTCGATGCGGAACGTGACATTATATTTGCCGAGGAAAAGCTGATCGGCATAAGCCCTCTCTTCAAAGGTAAGATGGGTATTGACGCCACGTGGAAGAAGGGCTATCCTGCACCGCTGGTAATGTCAGACGAAATAGTTAAAAAAGTAGATGAACGGTGGGACAGCTACTGGAAATAAATTCTGTTTATTTAATATTCTATGGGAAAAACAAAGAATCTTACAGTTGAAATAACCGGAATGTCCTGTGCCTCGTGTGCAAAAAAAATAGAGGATGCTATTGGCAACACCAATGGTGTAAGTGAATCAATAGTTAATTTTGCAACAAGGAAAGCCACGGTTACTGGTCGTGCTCCTGCTGAAGAAATCTATAAAATCATTGAAGGACTGGGCTATGGTATTGTTAAGGAAGAAACCCCTGCTGTATCTGAGAAAGAGATTGCACAATCAGAGTGGAAGAAGTTTTTGATTTCTACAATATTAAGCGTGCCCGTCTTCACAATAAGTATGTTTATGATTCATTTCAGGTTTTCCGACCTTACCCAATTCATTTTAACTACTGCCGTAATCTTCTGGCCGGGTATGTTTTTTTTAAGAATGCACTCAAGCAGGTTAGACACTGGTCAATAGGAATGGACTCCCTGATTGCATTGGGTGCAGGTACCGCCTACGGTTTTAGTGTAATAACCCTGATAAGAGGAGGAAGCGGTCTTTATTTTGAATCTGCTTCAATAATAATTACGTTGATCCTGCTTGGCAGATTTTTCGAGACAAAGGCGAAAGGTAAAGCCGGTGAAGCAATCAGGAAACTAATGGATTTACAACCGAGGATGGCCAGGGTGATAAGAGATGGTACAGAAAAAGAAGTCCCGGTAATTGATGTACGGGTTGGTGAGAGGCTGGCAATAAGGCCCGGAGAGAAGATACCGGTTGATGGTGTAATAATAGAAGGATGGACTTCCATTGATGAATCAATGTTGACTGGAGAGAGTATGCCCCTTAATAAGGAGGAAGGCGATAAGGTTTTCGGAGGTACTGTAAATACAACCGGCCTTATCTACGTGACGGCTGAAAACATTGGTGCAAATACGGTGCTTGCCCATATAGCAAAGCTTGTTGCAGACGCACAGGGTTCGAGGGCTCCTGTTCAACGGCTGGCAGACAAGGTTTCCGGGGTATTTGTACAGATAGTTATTATCATCGCCCTGTTAACACTGGGGGGATGGATACTGGCAGGCTATCAATTTAGTGAGGCCATTATCCCTGCAGTTGCAGTGTTGGTGATTGCATGTCCGTGTGCATTGGGACTTGCCACCCCCACAGCAGTAATGGTGGGCACCGGCAGGGCAGCGGAAGCGGGAATACTAATCAAAGATGCCACAAGCCTGGAACTCGCATATAAGATTAAAACACTTGTATTGGACAAAACAGGCACAATAACTGAAGGCAAGCCCAAAGTCACGGATTTGTTTAATATTAATGATGAAAAAGAAACTGCAGAAACGGACAATAAAAACGGCTTGGATATTTTACACATAATAGGAAGTTGCGAACAACACTCTGAACACCCCATAGGTATGGCGATAACACACTATGTCAAAGACCAGGGTATAGACCTGGAAGAGGTAAAGGATTTCAAGGCTATTGCCGGCATGGGAGTCAGTGCGATTTATAATGGATCTACTGTTTTAATCGGCAGTGATAAATTAATGACAGAAAATAATATTGACGTGTCAGGATTAAAACAAAAGGCTATGGAAATCAAAGATGAAGGTAAGACCATTGCCTTTCTGGCTGTTGATAATAAGGCAGAATCCGTCATTGGCATTGGAGACGTAGTGAGAGAAACATCAAAGGATGCCATACAAGAAATCAATGATATGGGTGTTGAGGTCGTTATGCTCACCGGTGATAACGAGGTAGTTGCTGAAACGATTGGTAAAGAAATGGACATAATGACTGTGAAGTCAAATCTCAAACCTGCAGATAAATGTGATGAGATAAAAGAGATTCAGCAAAGCGGTAAGATTGTCGGGATGATTGGAGACGGGATAAATGATGCACCTGCTCTTGCCACTGCAGATGTCAGCTTTGCCATAGGAACTGCTACCGAGATAGCAATGGAGGCTGCAAATATCACGCTCGTTAAGGGTGACATTTCGAGGGCATGTGAAGCTCTGAAACTGAGCAGACAGACGATGAACATAATCAAACAAAATCTTTTCTGGGCCTTCGGTTACAACGTCCTTGCATTACCCGTTGCCGCACTTGGCTTCCTTAATCCCATGATTGCGGCAGGCGCCATGGCATTCAGCTCAGTATCCGTGGTTACCAACTCCCTGAGATTGAGAAGATTCAAGCTGTAGCCACAATCTTCAGGTTGCGTTGTTTCATTGAGTTTAAACGACTGTTGCATATGAATGCATTTTCTGTTGCAAAACAATCAACTTTGCTTACCAATTCCCTGCCCGACTGGCTTTTTGGCGGGTGTTTCATCTTAATTTTATAATGGTACAATAATTGCTAATTTCTTTCAGGGGGGTAAAGACCTTTGGTTTCAACGACTGGAGAGTCCAGACATTATTGGAAAATCATTGTCCTGGCCGCATTTATAATAACTATAAGCCTTTCACATTATGTTACGGGCACAGAACCTAAATATCATAGCCTGCATGAGATTTACAGAAGGCTTTATTATATTCCCATTATCCTGTCTGCCTTCTGGTTTGGAATAAAAGGCGGCATATCCTGTGCAATTGTTGTAAGCCTTTTTTTTCTGCCTCACGTTATTTATCAGTGGGGTGGTAATTTCTTTACCTGTTGTCTACCAAGAACACTGGAAATTGTTCTTTATCATGTAATTGGTATAGTAACAGGTTATCTATCACAAAGACAGATGGATGCGACAAAGAGTCTCAAAAAGACTATTGAAGAACGTGATGAATCGT
>CAXGMX010000182.1:0-4046 GCA_964010955.1 uncultured bacterium | reverse complement strand
TAAAAAGGTAGACAACGCATTCTGTTTAGTACGTCCTCCGGGACATCATGCTACCCCGGAAAGGGGGATGGGTTTCTGCCTATTTAATAATGTTGCAATAGCCGCAAAGTACATTCAATCAAGATACAGCCTTGATAGAATTGTAATAATTGATTGGGACGTACACCATGGCAACGGAACACAGGACGCCTTTTATGACGATCCATCGGTAATGTATTTTTCCATGCACAGATATCCATTTTACCCGGGAACAGGCGCAGAAGAAGAAACAGGAAAAGACAGTGGCTCTGGTTTTACCATAAATATACCTCTATCTTATAATATAGAACCACAGGAGTATTTAAAATTCTTTGAAGATATATTGGAAAAAAGAATTAAACCTTTCAACCCGCAGTTTATACTAATTTCATCCGGTTTTGATGCATACCGCCTGGACCCAATAAGTGGCCTGAGCCTGGAAGCTTCTGATTACAATAAACTAACTAAGCTTACACAAAATATTGCTAAAGATTGTTGTGATGGTAGAATTGTTTCTTGCCTGGAGGGTGGATATCACTTACTAGATTTACCAAAATGCATAGAGGAACATTTAAATGGTCTGATGTATGATATTTAAAAAAGCAGGCTGAATATCTCCGGGATATTTACGATGAAGCCGCCTTTTGCCTGTTAAGCATCTTTGTTAAGCGGGACTTTTTTCTCGATGCTGTCTTTTTGTGTATAATATTTTTAGCTGCAATCTTATCAAGCTTTTTTGTCGCCAGTGACAGGTGTTTCTCCGCTTCTTCGAGTTCATTCTTTTTGACGGTCACAACAAATTTCTTTATCTGGGTTCTTAAAGCAGACTTTTTGTCTCTGTTTCTCATCCTACGTACAGTATCTTGTCTTACATTTTTCTTCGCTGATGTGCTGGTTGGCATTAAATTTTTCCTTTATTCTTTACCCTTTTTTCAACTATATTTTAATCAGAAAAGTTTATGACATCGGGTTGCTATTGTCAACAAAAAAACAAATAATCCTTGCTTTTGAAGGAAATAATATTATATACTAATGTACTAAATTTCATTCGTTCTTGTTGCCTCAGAAGGCAATAAGTCTTTACTGCATATCCCTGTCTGTCGGCAGACAGGGGTAGACAGGAATTCATAAAGCAACCCTGAATAAAGACATTCTAAATATGGAAATAGCTGTTTATCCAAATCCGGTATTAAAAATAAAAGCAGAACCAATTGAAGATATTAACAACGAGATCTGCCAAATTGCCGAGGAAATGCTTGATACTTTGTATGATGCTTGTGGAGTGGGGCTTGCAGCGCCACAGGTAGGACTGTCGATACGTTTAGTTGTATTAGACATAACTGGTGAAAAAACCGGTGAAAGGGTATTCATAAACCCGTATATCGCTGAAGAGCGAGGTGAAACCCTGGAAGAAGAAGGCTGCCTGTCCTTCCCCGATGTAATGGGAAATATCATACGTTCACAATATGTAAAAGTCATCGCATACAATCTTAAGGGTGAGAAGCTTGAAATAGAAGCTGAAGGCCTATTGAGCCGTGCATGGCAGCATGAAATCGACCACCTGAATGGCTGTCTTTTTATTGACAAGATGAGTCCTGCAAGTACGATTGCTAACAAAACGAAACTGAAAGAACTTGAACAGTCTTATCAAAATAACAAAGCCGGCGTTAGTTAGTCTTTTAACTGTTCGCAATTAAATACAGTATGAATTTAGTCTTTATGGGTACGCCGGAATTTGCGATTCCCAGTTTAAAATGCTTAAGCGAATCAAAACACAATATACTGGCCGTTATTACGCAGACAGATAAACCTAAAGGACGAAAGGGGAAGCCTTGTGCACCTCCTGTTAAAAGTGTTGCCATAGATGCAGGCTTCCACGTAATACAGCCGGACAATGTAAACGATGATCTCATCATAGAGAAACTTAAAGGGCTGAATCCAGATGTTATAGCAGTTGTTGCTTTCGGACAGAA
Source organism: uncultured bacterium (assembly GCA_964010955.1). Lineage (GTDB taxonomy): Bacteria > Planctomycetota > Brocadiia > Brocadiales > Scalinduaceae > Scalindua. The sequence goes on along the minus strand of CAXGMX010000182.1, from coordinate 2,055 downwards.
AATTTCGTCTGAAATACTGAATTTACCAAAATATAGATGCGTTAACGTCCACGCTTCACTGCTACCCAAATACCGTGGTGCAGCGCCTATTAATTGGGCAATCGTCAACGGAGAGGAAGAGACAGGGATAACCACCATAATTATGAGTGAGAAGATGGATGCCGGTGAGATGATCATCCAGAAATCATTAACAATCGATCCTGAAGAAACAGCCGGTGAACTTGGAGACAGATTGAGCAGGCTCGGAGCAGAGACTTTACTAGAGAGCTTAATGCAGATTGAAACAGGAAGTGTAAAATACACACATCAGGATAGAAGAACTTGTTTCTCTTGCACCTAAAATCAAAAAAGAGGCGGGCTTATTAACTGGAATCAAGATGAAAAAGGGATACATGATTTTGTAAGAGGTATGAATCCGAGACCATCCGCTTATACTTCTTTAATCAGAAATAATTCAAGGGAAAGAATAATAATTCTAAAGACTGAAAGAGATAATTCTCCAGATGCTGAAACAGTTAACGTTCCCGGCACGATTACGGATATATCTAATCGCGGTATTAAAACTGCTGCAAGAAACGGAAGTATATGGATTAAGGAAGTTAAGCCGGAAGGCAAGCGAATGATGAGCGCAACTGCATTCTCAAGAGGACACGATCTTAAAGTTAATTATTTATTTCAATAAGATATTAGAAATCTTCTAACAAGGGAGATACAAATAGAATGGAAGTTATAGACAAAAAATTTGTTTCACTTAACAACATGATGACCAAGCTGAGGAAAAAGAATTGCCCGCCGGAGGGCTTATTACTCCTTTTTCCACACTGCATACAAAATTCAACTTGCAAACAAAATATCAAACATGATCTCAATGAGTGTAAACGCTGCGGGAAATGCAAGGTAAAGGACTTACTGGAATTGTCAGAAGATTATGGCGTAAGTATAGCCGTTGCCAGTGGTGGAAGGATTGCTCTTAAAAGAGTCATGGCGGAGGAAGTCCAGGGAGTCGTAGCTATTGCCTGTGAAAAAGAATTGCGGACAGGATTAATGGCTGCTATGCCAAAAGCCATATATGCAGTCCCTAACCTGAGACCTCACGGCTACTGTGTAGATACGGATGTGTATATGGACGATGTATTGAAGGCCATAAAATTCTTTGTCAAAAACCACAAAAAAGTTTCTTAAATAACAGTACATGTGACATTGCACCATGCCACATATCTTTATATTCAACTACGCTTATTCTTTCTTTGATTATATAATACATTTAAATAAATATTAAACAGCAAAAATATCAAACTGGCAAAGCCGGAAACCTTCAGGAGGCGTTCTTATGGGAACAAAAGGGATGAGTGTGCTTAGGCATATTATTGAACAGGAAAGGAAATTTCCTCAGGCAACAGGCAGTCTTGCCGGATTGTTAATGGACTTAATATATGCGGCTAAGGTTATATCAAGAGAAGTTAATAAGGCCGGCCTTGTTGATATACTTGGCCTCACCGGTGAAGAAAATATTTCTGGTGATGAAATAAAGAAGCTGGATGAATATGCCAATGACAAATTATTTAATTCCATGGATCATGGGGGACATCTTTGCATAATGGCCTCAGAGGAGAGAGACGAAGTTGTGCATATTCCAGACGAGTTTCCCAAAGGTAAATATGTACTACTCTTTGATCCGCTTGATGGTTCGTCCAATATTGATGCAAATGTCAGCATTGGTACAATCTTTTCCATACATAGGAAGAAAACAGATGGTGAAAACGGAACACTCGAAGACTGCCTTCAAAAGGGATGTGATCAGATCGCCGCAGGCTACATAATTTATGGTTCCAGTACAATGTTGGTTTATACAACTGGCCAGGGAGTAAACGGTTACACGTTTAGACCCCAGTGTGGGTGAGTTCCTATTATCACATGAAGATATAAAAACTCCTTCAAAAGGAAAAATCTATAGCGCAAACGAAGGAAATGCGAAATTACTGGGATGAAGGGACAAAAAATACATCAGCCATCTGAAAGAAAAAGAACTCTAGCTTCAGGCAGGCCATACTCATT
>CAXGMX010000181.1:0-4093 GCA_964010955.1 uncultured bacterium | reverse complement strand
ACTACATTATATCTTAACATTCTTTTTAGAAACTATTATGTTGTCAAAATATCATATATAAATAATTTAAATAGATTGCTTTATATTTCACCTATATAATGCAGCTCTTATTTTGCGTTTATAAATTCTAAGGGTGTCTACGGTTATAAAAAAATAAACTTAACCTTATCAATATTTTTACCGGCGTTATTAATCTGTTCATTTGCCTATGCCCGGGGTCATCAACTTGCGGATGAGAATTGGTATAAAGCGCAGGATTTAGAGAAGCAGGGGAAATATATTGATGCGGCAAATAAAACAATTTATAGAACAAAAAGGTTCCTTTTTTATATTATATAGGCGTTAAGTTATGTACGAAAAACGAGGGCGGATTATAACTATAAAAAACAAATAAATGTCAAAAGATTAAATTCAGCCTCTTATGTTGAAAGATTACCCGAAACTATAAAATTTGATTTTCATTGTTTTCTTGTTCGATATTTTTTGTTTAAAATTTTGTGTTTATTCATTATATTATATAGTTGTTAATCAAGGAGTTGAAGAATTTAAGGGTTCCCGTCTAGCAGTCTGGCGGACAGGGAGGGACTCAATAATTCTTAAATCTAAATTATTATTATGATTCCAAAGGAAATATTAAAAAAGGTAAAGCAGATACAGATTCGCTCGAGCCGCCTGGTTAATGATGTATTGGCCGGTGAGTACGTAAGCGTCTTCAAGGGTCGGGGTATGGAATTTGAGGATGTGAGGGAATATCAGGCAGGAGATGATATACGCACGATTGACTGGAATGTTACTGCGCGTCTGGGGCATCCTTATATAAAAAGATTTAAAGAAGAGAGAGAATTGACCATTATGTTTCTGGTAGACCTTAGTTATTCGGGTGAATTTGGAAGTATGAAACAGTTTAAAAACGAGATTGCGACCGAGATCTGCGCCCTGCTTGCCCTTTCTGCTGTAAGGAACAATGACAAGGTTGGCCTTATTCTCTTTACTGATAAGATAGAAAAGTTTGTGCCGCCAAAGAAGGGAAAGACACATGTACTTCGAGTGATCAGAGAGGTGCTTTACTACAAACCGGAAAATAAGGGGACCGATATATCTATAGCCCTTGAGTATCTTCTAAAGGTTACCAAGCGTAAGACGGTCTGCTTTCTGGTATCAGACTTTATAACTGAAGGCTTTGAACACGCATTACGTATTGCAAACAAGCGTCATGATATAATCGCGGTCTCCATAACAGATCCCCGTGAATTAGAGATACCAAATGTTGGTTTTGTTGAGTTGGAAGATGCGGAAACCGGTGGAATTACGCTTATTGATACATCAGACAGGAAGATGACGAAAAGGTTTAACCGATTTAATATAAAAAATATGCAGGATAGGGCAAATTTGTTTAGAGGTATGGGTGTCGATTTAATTGATGTAAGGACCGACAGTTCGTATGTAGAACCAATTATGAAATTCTTCAGGACGAGAGAAAAAAGACTTCGACACTGACTTCCTGATATTTTTATACAAATTCATTGGACTACGTCATTTACGGGAACATTAAATGTACTTTTTGGGTATATTAGGAAAAGGCAGGTTTAGTAGTTTATTGCTATTTACTATATCTATAGTACAACTTATCAAACCGGTTTCTCCCGCCTTAACGATTAAATAGGGCCAGCAACCTTTACCTGTCAGTTTAATCAGCCAGGTACAGGCTATCTTCAAAAGACTACTAACCAACTGCTTGATAGAAAATGTCTACTGAGGGATTTTAAAATCGGCACAAATTTCAGGTTATGAAAATGGTTATCAGTATGAATAAAATCATAAGATACGGAATATTTATTCTCATAGTCCTTGTATATGCAGAATATACATACGCGACTAGGAAAACTTTAGAGGAAGAAGATTCTAAGCCTCACGTAAACGCAAATGTTGATAAAGCTAAAGTAACCATTGGAGACAAGATAAATTATAAGATAACGGTAGATTTTCCTGAAGGAATAGAGGTTCTACCGCCCGAGATAAAGGATGAAGTAGGGGGGCTTACCGTAGAGGATTTTGGCATTGAAGAATCCATGAATGAGAAAGGGGGGATTACACAGGAAATATGGTGCGTTCTTGAGACATTTAATACCGGTTCGTACATAATACCGGCTCTTGATATAAAATACAAAATGAAGCCTGAAACAGAGGAGGCGGTAGTAAAAACACCGGAAGTATTTATTGAGGTTGTAACCACACTGGATGAAAATGCCAGTGATGTAAGAGGTATAAAGCCTCCTGTAGCAATAAAGAAAAGTTACTTCCGGATCTACATTATTATTGCAATAGTTTTTGGGGTTTTGGTGATTGCGGGTGCTATAATATTATTCTATCGCGGAAAACAGAAAGAGATTGAATTTGTACCTGAACCTCTACCTGCCCATCAGATTGCATATAATGAGCTTGAAAACTTAAGGGACTTAAACCTGATATCAGAAGGCCGGATAAAGGAATATTATTATCGTCTGTCAAACATAGTCAGGCACTATATTGAGAGTAGATTTAAACTTATGGCTCCTGAAAGAACGACTGAAGAGTTCCTGGCAGAGATGACGGTTACTGACAGGCTGGCAGGAGCGCATAAGGAACTTATCAGCAATTTTCTTGAACACTGCGATATGGTTAAGTTTGCGGCGTATGGCCCTGATACCCGGGAAATAAAAAATGCATTTGACTCGGCAATAAAACTGGTTGACGAAACCAGAGAGATTTCAGAGAAAGAGTTGAGTGTTTCGTTAAAAAGAAGAAGCATGAAACATTAATAAGTAAGTTATGATGACTTTAAAAGATCCATTAGTTCTGAGCTTAATAATAATCCTGATTCCACTTATACTTGCAAATTACATCTTAAGAAAGGATAGTGGGAATTTGAGATTTTCTACTCTCAATTATTTTAAAAAGATAGAGCAGGGAAGTTTTGTTAAATATAGACATGTCCTGATTGCATTAAGGGTGCTGATAATTGTACTGCTGGTAATTGCTCTTGCAAGGCCTCAATCCGGTAAAGCTCATTCGAAGGTGACTACAGAAGGGATCGATATAATCCTGGCATTAGACGTTTCAAGCAGCATGCTTGCAGAGGATTTTAATCTAAATAAGAAAAGAAGGAACCGTCTTTACGTAGCCAAAGAGGTGGTAAAGGACTTTATAGAATGGCGTCAGAATGATCGTATAGGGATGGTGGTCTTTGCCGGACAGGCCTATACTCAGTGCCCGCTGACACTTGATTATGATGTACTGCTGCAATTCCTTGAAAAAGTAGAGGTCGGAATGGTTGAGGACGGTACTGCTATCGGTTCCGCCATAGGCGTATGCGTAAACAGACTGAGAACTTCTAAAGCTGAAAGCAAGGTTGTAATACTTCTAACTGATGGCCGTAACAATGCAGGTGAGATTGATCCGTTAACGGCGGCTGAATTGTCAAAAACATATGGTATGAAGATATACACAGTCGGTGCAGGTACAAAGGGGCTTGCCCCTTATCCTACCAAGGGCCTGTTCGGAATGAAGACGTACAGGTCTATAGAGATTGATATTGATGATGAGGGTTTGACAGAAATTGCAACGATTACAGGAGGTAAATATTTCAGGGCAACGGATACAAAATCTCTGAAAGAAGTTTACAGGCAAATTGATAGTCTGGAAAAGACTAAAATGGAGGAAGCCATATATACCGAGTATGATGAGCTTTTTCATTACCTGGTTATTCCTGCGTTAGGAATGCTTCTCTTTGAGGTTGTACTTGCAAATACGAGATTCAGGAGGATTCCGTGATAATACATAAATTAAGGGATTGAGGAATTTAGGAATTGAAGGATTAGGTAATTCCTGAATCCCTTAATTCCTCAATTCTTAAATTAATAGCTATGAAATACGAAAATATTAATTACCTCTATCTGCTGCCATTGGTTTTTGTCATGGTGCTGGCGTATATTGCGTTCTTTAAGAGGCAGACAGAATGCTTTAAAGAGATTCGTTCAGGCGGAATTGATGGATAGCATCGTAATGTCTGTAAGCAGGAGGAAGCAGATTATAAAGGCAGTCTTTGTCATTTCTG
>CAXGMX010000180.1:0-4144 GCA_964010955.1 uncultured bacterium | reverse complement strand
TAAAAAAAAGACCTTACTGTAAAAAGGTGTTCACGTTAAACATCTCCATCAGTAAGGCTAAATCCCTTATATCCACCTCCTTGTAGAATTCAGGAATTTTTACTACTCTTTCCTTGTACCATCTTGGTACATTTATTCACTCCATTCTAAGCTAAATTCAAGCTTAGGAATATTATCTAATTAATCATTCACCAGGAAAAAGTCAACAGGTAAGATCGGGTATGAAATAGGTATATATTATGCTTGGTGTCTATTACTCAAAAGAGATATTTAACGCTCCCCGGACAAAAAGCGCCGAGGACAAGAAGCCACAAAGGGCACAGAGAAAAAAGACAAGGATTTAGGGATTGACGAAAGACGAATGACCATCTCTCTAGCCCCCTATATAATATGCACGGTATGTTTCCTAACCTCCATATTTGATTATACTTCTATTAAAATAGTTTGACATGCCGTAAAAAATAGATTAAGTTTAAGTAGGTTATTTTATTATTGAAGTACAAATTGGAGGCGATTCAAAAATGTTTAATATTCCAATTGGGTGGTTTGGTATTCCTGGCGGTTTTGAGTGGATTATTATACTGGTTATAGCTCTGTTAATATTTGGCAAAAGGCTTCCGGGTACAATGAGATCTATTGGTAAGGGAATTGTAGAGTTTAAAAAGGGCCTGAAAGGCGTCAAGGATGAGGCTGACGAGGTAGAAGAAGAAGTTAAAAAGATTGATGATGAAGATGTTGATGTAAAGTAAATGTTATTTGTTAATTCAGGAATTGATAATTTAAAGAATTCCTGAATTCCCTAATACCTTCCTGTCCGCTAGTTTGTTAGGCGGGAACCAAACAGGGGCTGATAAATTACAAAACACAAATTACAAACAAATATCAAGTTACAATACCCGCCTGCCTGCAAGCTACACCGAGGCAGGATGCCTCGGCTATTTTAAGTTTCTCGCCTCTTGCTTCTGTATCTTTCCGTGTTTTATCACAATAAACATTTAATATAATAAAATCGATGACATTAAAAATTTATAACACATTGACAAGGCAGAAAGAAAAATTTGTACCTTTCAAGAAAGGTAGAGTTGGGATATACGTGTGTGGCCCGACTGTTTATGACCATCCTCACATTGGACATGCCAAGAGTTATATTAGTTTTGATGTGGTTGTACGTTATCTAAGGCATCTTGGCTATAAGGTGCGATATGTGCAGAATATTACAGATGTCGGGCACTTAACGGATAATGCAGATGCGGGGGAAGATAAGATTGAGAAAAGGGCCAAGCTCGAACAGGTAGAACCTATGGAATTAGTTGAAATGTATATGAGAAGCTATTATGAAGACATGGATGCATTGAATATCTTACGGGCGGATATTTCACCTCGTGCAACAGGCCATATTCCTGAGCAGATTGATCTTGTAAAAGAACTCATTGATAAAGGATTTGCTTATGAGGCAAACCAGTCTGTTTATTTTGATGTGTCAAAACTGAAGGATTATGGCAAACTTTCGGGGCGGAAACTGGAGGAACAGGAGTCCGGGGCGCGTATAGAGATAAACCCGGAGAAAAAACATCCGGCAGATTTTGCACTCTGGAAGAAAGCCGAAGCCGGACATATTATGAAATGGAACAGTCCCTGGGGTGTTGGGTTTCCGGGGTGGCATCTTGAATGTTCGGTCATGTCTATGAAATATCTGGGCGAAACGTTTGATATTCATGGCGGCGGGATTGAAAATGTCTTCCCTCATCATGAGTGCGAGATCGCACAAAGTGAGACTGCCAATGAAATGCCTTTTGCCCGTTACTGGATGCACAACAATATGGTGACAGTTGAAGGGCAGAAGATGGGGAAATCACTGGGAAATTTCGTTACCCTTAAGGATGCATTTAAATTATTCTCACCTTTAACGATACGTTTCTTTGTTCTCAATACTCATTACAGCAGTCCGATTGACTACAGCAATGAGGCGCTGGATGCTGCCGACAAGGGGCTGGAGAGATTACAGAATACAATACGTAATTTAAGAGAAAGACTGGGTTCGTCAGGGCATGAGGGGGCTGTGGCAACCGGGGACTGGAAGGGAAAGCTGGAAGAATACAAAAATGCCTTTGAAGAAGCCATGGATGAGGATTTCAATACGGCTGAAGCGTTGGCAGTTCTATTCAATTTAACCAGGGAAGTCAACAATCTCCTGAATTCTGAAGAGGAAATCAGCGAAGGAGTTTTGTCAGAGATTGATTCTCTTTACAGGGTTTATGGGGGTGACGTTCTGGGAATAGTCCCGGAAAAAACGGTTCAATACGATTCCGATGATGCAGATGCTTATAAAATGGAGGAAGATTTAATAAAGGCATTGATTGATACGAGAAATGAGTTGCGGGAAGCCAAACAGTGGGAACAGGCAGACAAAATAAGAGACAAGTTAAGTGAGCTGGGAATTATTATCGAAGATAAAAAAGAAGAAGTGGCCTGGCGAAAGAAATAGTATGCTTATAGAAAGCTTTATTAAAGTTGCAAAAGAAAATTTTAGTAAGATTATTCAGGAGGACTCTACCGGAATCTCCCTGACCTTTGGCCAGACACTTACTGCCAGTGTTCTCCTGTCAAAACATATTCGCAATTTTGAGGGTGAGAATATTGCCCTTATGTTTCCTGCTTCCGTAGGTGGAGCATTGGCATATATTGCTACATCATTTGCAGGTAAAACCCCTGTTGGTTTAAATTTCATTGCAAGCAGGGAGGAGCAGGATTGGGTAATGAATACCTGTGATGTTAAAACAATTTTTACTTCCAGGAAGTTCATTCAAAAGGCGGAGATTGCAGAAGACCCAAGAATGGTTTTCATTGAAGATATAAAGGAAAAAACATCTAAGTTGGGCAAGCTGCTGACTTATTTTTCCTGCAGGATTACATCATGCCAATCCTTGATCCAAAAGTATAAAGAGTTTGATGCGCCTGATAAGACAGCGATTATACTCTTTACCTCCGGTTCGGAATCTCACCCAAAGGGAGTGATATTAACAAACAAAAATGTTTACATGACTATTCAAAACTATAGTACTGTCTTTCATCCTGTCCCGGAAGACAAGATACTGGGGACCTTACCGTTTTTTCATGTATTTGGATTTGTTGCATGTCTCTGGCTGCCGTTGATAATGGGAATGGGAGCCTTTTACCATCCAAATCCTACTGATTATGAAAAGCTTGGTAAGATAGTCCACAGGTATCGAGTGACAATGCTTCTGGGGACCAGTACACTCTATAGAGGTTATATGAAAAGATGGAAGAGGGAGCAGGTTTCCAGTGTCCGCCTTGCATTTGCCGGAGCAGAGAAGTTAAATGAAAGTGTAAGAAAGAAATTCAATGAAAAACTGGGCATAAACATTCTTGAAGCCTATGGGGTTACTGAAAGCTGTTCATGCATTACGGTAAATTATCCTGATGACTTCTGTCATGGAAGCGTGGGAAGGCTCATGCCTGATGTCCAGTGTAAAATAGTGAACACTGATGGTTATGAAGAGCTGCAGCCCGGAGAGGAGGGGTTGATACTCGTCAAGGGCCCCAACGTTATGAGTGGATATTATAAGTCGCCTGAATTAACCGGCCGGGCATTTCATGACGGTTTTTATATTACCGGTGATATAGGGAAATTTGAAAATGGATTTTTGTATATTACCGACCGCTTGAAAAGATTTGCCAAGATAGGGGGAGAGATGATCCCTTTGACACCCATCGAAGATAAATTATCCCATGTCCTGGATGAACATACTGAAGATGAAAAAAGAAAGTGTGCAGTAGTGAATGTCCCTCACGTCCAGAAGGGAGAACAGCTTATAGCCTTTGTAGTAGGAAATAACCCGGACAAACTATCACTTAACAGGAAACTGGATAGTTTAGGCCTGACTCATCTATCACAACCTGATCATTACATGCCAATTGACTCAATCCCCATGCTGCCGTCAGGAAAAGTCGATTACAAAAGTATTAAGAATATGGCTATGGAACAATTCGCTTCAGTTGCCTGAATTATTAAGTTGGCAAAAAGGTAAAGCATGTGGTATTGTGTAGAAGTCAAACAGGTTTCGGTAGAATACTTTAAAAAGGAGAAGATTGTCATAGAGTAATTGACAATCTGGACAATCCA
>CAXGMX010000179.1:0-4146 GCA_964010955.1 uncultured bacterium | reverse complement strand
AAAATCCAAGAAATAAAGTTTTTTATTTCTTTTTAGATACCAACGATAGTCTTCGCCATGTACACATATGCTTTTAAGTTCACCATGTAAAGATCTGTTTGCGCTTTTCTTGTCAACTTTAAGTTTTGTAGCAATTTCTCTGGCTTTTAGTCCAGGTTGTTTACGTAAAACTTTGATAATCTGTTTACTTAAGTCTGACATTATCCGTGTGCCTCTTATTTAATTTGTTCCCTTTTTAATTATTCATTAATAAAGTTAAACAGTTTATTCGCCAGTTCAGTATCAAGCTTCTTTAATATCTTATACTGCTCTAAGGCAGAGTCTTTATCGTTTGAAAGAACGTATTTAGAACCGAGATTATAATGAGCGAATGTATCATCAGGGTCAATCCTTATTGCCTGCTTGTGTGACTCTATCGCCTCTTTATGCTTGCCTAAACTGTCATAGGCATCACTGAGATTAGAACGCGCATTTGCACCATCAGGATAAATACGCTTAATTGGCTTATCTTGCCCAGTTTTTGTAATAATAGCAAAATAATGAGAGCGAAATCTTCCTCCAATCACATAATGATGAATTATCAGCATAACATCTTCTATGCTATCATTGTTAAAATCTCCCCATCCTACGTGTGTAATATCCGAACTGGTATCTTTTTCTGGACTTACCACACTTATTTCGTAAGTATTTTCTCGGTTTGTTATATGAATTGAAGGGTCGAATTTTTTCCAACTGATACCTTTTTTTTCAGCTGCCCTCAAAGAAGTGTCATCTGTCAAAGTTAAAGCTAAAGTAGGGGGAAGAATGTCTAGACAATCTTCGCTTAGCGAAAAATCAGAAATGTAACTTACAGTAGAAGGTTTGGCCTCTTGTAATTTCTTCAAGACAACGACATTGTCAAGAAATCTAAATTGAAACAACATATCCCAGTTCGTTTTTGGATGATATCCCTTAGATACATAATCAAGATATTCTCGCCCAGTATTCACTTTAACTTCTGGAGACCCGTCATCACATACCATCGTTAATAAGTAAGCATTGGGGTCATCTGTATTGACATGGCTTTTCAATGTGGCTAAATCATCATATTCATCAATGGCCTGTTCTATATCATTGAGACTTTTTATTTTTATAAATGGCGTCCATCTCACGGGCCGAGGCTTGGCAAATTCCTCTCCTGCGTATAATACTACCTGTACAGTAGGTGTAAGAAGAAATACAAATGATATGATTAAGACATGTAGTAAGTATTTTCTCATATTATATCCTCGATGCCCTTATTCACACTTTCTTTTCAGGCCATTCAGAATAATAAAGACATATTTCAACCTTCTCTATTTTTTTCTTATGTGGAATCTTTGTCCCTTCCATAGATGACACGGAATCAATCATGGCATCAAATTCCTTCGGTTTACTCTTGATGTCAGCTTCGTCGAAAACAACAACTGCAGCCTCGGGACGTTCTGGTTTTCCCAAAGAATAAATCTTAGCTTTCTTGTCGCTGTCCTTAAATTTCCAGCCAATAAGACCGGCATTTTCCAGAAAATCCAAATGATGGTAAAGATTGTACCGCGCTTCCCCAGTAACATTCTCAAGTTCAATGGTGGATTTTGAAGATTCTTTCAATGACTTAAGAATTGAGGAACGAACTGGATGTGTAGCCGCCTTGGTTGCTGTCTGAATGTAGGAACGCTTCAGTTTTGGACTATACCCTTCAATCTTTTCTTTCAAATCGAGCCTAAGGGATTTCTTTATTATTTGATCACTTGATGAAGTTTTCTTTTTCTTAGTCATTTTTTCTCCATTTTCTTACGTAACTGCTGCTTCTTGTCGTATATTATTTTTCTCATCATGGCCGAGGAAGTGTATGCGCTTTCGATATCCGCAACATTTGACTGGTCAATTCCCATAGCCTTATATTTTTTATAGAGAGTATCCGGTATTTCTTTTTCAAAAAGGTAGTTTGTTGCCGGTGCGAAATGTCGTTTAGAACGAGTTTCCGACCGCTGCAGGTAGAAATGACTGATCATGTGATAAATCTTCCCTTCATAATGTTTAAATGTGATAAAGACTGGTGCTTCACCATATCTGTCCTTGATATCTTTGGAGGAAACCAGAACTTCAACTTTTCTCTTATCTAGAACTCGAATTGGGTAACTGCTCGATTCCAACCACCACTGCGGGTCATCCTTTGGCCCCAGGATTGATTTCAAGAATGGATCTTCAGTATCAAGAATCTCAACCCGGACCACCTCATCAGATGTAGCTTGCTGGTTGTATTCTACATAGCCGGGAAATGCTTTTTCAAGGACGTTTTTCAACGCCCAGTCAGTAGTAAATAGAAATCCTCCCCCGGAAACAAATGAGGTCAGTTTATTAAGACCAAGGGAATTAATTTCTCCCGGACAATTGATGAATACAATTTGATCCTGGCGGAGTTCTGCCCGATCAAGTTTTTCAGGGTTAATTAGGGTGAATGGAGTTCCTGACATGGAGAATACCTGTTCTATGTGGTCATGAACTCCCCTTACAACAATAACATCAGCTTCTTTAATGTCCTGAATGTCGTTGTATGCTTCAGAATCCTTTTCTTTCAAACGGTCGTCCATTAACTCCTGTGCAATCCGGTAGGCGTTTTTCATTGATTTCTGGTTATTCATTTCAACCCCTCCAAATAAGGTTAGTAAGTAATTACTTAATATAATAGCATGTATCTAAGATTTGTCAAGTAAATACTTACTAAATAAATTATTTTTCTGCGGCAGGTATTTTTGTTGAATGGCTTAGCGAAGTTCTGATGTTTAAGTTTTCAGGATAAACGGCTAAAGCTAGCGATAAACAATGTTTATGGCGGTTTTTTAGGTGCGGACCGGTTAATCACTATGTCAGGATAACAACATCATCACCATCAAAATTGCATGAAAGCATAGCTATTATTATCTAGTTTGAAAACTTTTTAATCAATTCCTGAATGTATTCGTTAGAACGCCCATAGCTTACTATTGCCACATCGAGACCTACGTGTTTGTAGAGATTCAGGGAACGATGAATTGCATTTGTTATCCATTCTTTTTATTGCCGAATGCGCCACCACCGATAAGCGTAAGATATAATGTATTGTTTCCATTTTGGAGATAATTCAAAATACCCGCACAAAACGTTGCCTCATATGATGCTTCCAAAATAAGTTGTGCAAATTCTGACCACAGTTCAGATGAATGACGTGAATATGCAACTGGCAGGGGCTGAGCAATATGCTTGTGATACTGTGTGCCTTGAATCTGCAATTGTCACTTCAGTATTCCATTGAATACCAATACGTAACAACCGTCTCAATTCATCAATCTCAGATTCATTTGCTGATTTGAGTCTATTTGCAATTTCTATCAATCCTTTCTCAGTTGCTAAGGCATAACCATTTCTCATTTCCCAAAGACGATTAGCTGTGTTTCCTAAAGCCTTTCCGATATCAATAAGACAATCTATTTGATTATCAACCGATTGGCCTTTTTGCCCATTAACGTCCGCGAAATAGTTTCGATAAATCGTTCCCGCCCCTGCTGCAATAGCACATGCTGGTCCCTGTGTCAGATCGTACTCATACCCTCCAACGCCATGCTCTGGCGTTACATCTGGAGATACCATCTCAAGAAGATTAAACTGTGAAGCAACCTGAAATAGTGAACCAGCGTTTGATTCACTAGCGTGCAGATGTTGAACATTTGCTATTACTTCACGAACAGAGAGTTCTTCAGCATGAATTTCACTAGAGTGAACACGATTTCGCAATTCAGCTAAAGTTGGTATTTCTAATATACCATAGACAAACTCCTTGCCATTTACGTAAGATTCCATCACTTCCCCATCAACTGAAATATTATTACGAACCTGTTCAGGTGATTGTTCATGAAATCCTGTGAGTGTTTCAAACCACATTCTATATTCCTTAAGAGTTTCTGTATATCACCACTATTGTAATGATATCCAGAAAGGCAAGATTACTACTTTATGAAAAGCATATCCATCATCCGATGGCATATATATCAGCGTGGTATGAAATCTTGTAGAGTGTAGAAATACTAAGGATTATAATACTCCGATGCTTACTGAAATCAAGAGGAATCTAAACATCAGAATACACAGGGA
>CAXGMX010000178.1:0-4152 GCA_964010955.1 uncultured bacterium | reverse complement strand
GAAAGTCAGGATCAAGCCTAGCTCCGCTCCACTTCAGTCCGTAATTGGAATGATGGAATACTGGAGTAATGAAATTATTTTGTTTTAGAAAAAAGGGATAATGGTTTATTTGCAGAACTCTATATCGGTGAGATTAATGACAACTTTCAAAACAGTTTGATAAAGAATAAATATTGATGTATACTTGAAAGTTCCAAAAACAGAATAGGTAAATTAACGCTAATATTAAGTTTCAATAATTGGCATTTAATATAAATATGAATACATCTTGCGAGAAATTACCTTTGGTCGATCTTAATGCACCAAAGGCTGAAAGCCACAGAAGCAGAGCAGGAAAAGCCCCTACAGAGGAGTCTGTTGAACAGGACCAGAAAGATGCCGAAGGGATAATGAGTTTGACTGGCCTGGATAAGAGTGCGAGTTTAGATAATAAAATCGAAGCCGGAGAAAAATACATGATTGAAACAATGCCCAATAAATCAAAATCTCATACCTCCAAATCTCCGGGTATGGGAATGAAGGTAAATATGCGCAAACCGCACTATACATTTCTTTTTGCATTCGACAACAAAATAGTCTTTCAAGCTGCCTGCTGTTTGCCTTTAAAGATTATTGCCGCCAGTCTGGATGGCGATACTGTATCAGGGAGAGTTTTGCACTGTACCCACACTGAAAATGAAGGTGGGAAATTAGTCTATGAGTTTCAGGGAGAAGGTTCTGAATTGATAATAGATGTAAAACGCGGAGACAGCGCAAAGGCACAACGTCTTATCTTTAAAGAAATAGCTGGCAGTTAAATCAATGAAGGTGGAAACCTAAAGGTTTCCGCTACTAATATGCAACTTGTCCTTGGGCTTTTACGTCATCATCTTTTACAAAGCACAAAAGCACAATTCCAATAATAAAGAAGCCAACCAGTGACAATATGGCAAGACGGGATGTCCCTGTAATCTGGCGAATAATGCCAAATACAAAAGGTCCCCATATGGCCGAGAATTTTTCAAAAACAGAATAAAAGCCAAAAAACTCAGCCGATTCTTTAACGGGAATCATTGAACCATATAAAGATCTGCTTATGGCTTGAGAACCGCCAAGAACCAACCCCACTGCCACCCCTAAAATCCAGAAATCAAGTGCACTGGTCATAAGATATGCATAGCACAATATGCCCAACCAGAGAAACAGTACGAATATCAAGATTCTTTTCGAACCGAAGGTTTTGGCAATACGGCTGAATAACAGTGCGCCACCTATACCTATAAATTGTACCAGTAAAAGTGTACCCATGAGGGTCTGATTCTTGAGTCCCAGTTCATCCTTTCCATAAATGGCAGCCATTCTGATAACGGTATGAATGCCGTCATTATAGAACATAAAGGCAATCAGGAAGATAGTAAGGTTCCGATGCTTCCTGGCATTCAAAATAGTATGCCATGTTCGAGATATACCGAATCTTACATAGGTCCATGAATTGTTCTCACCTCGATATTGTTGAGAAGATGTTTTGTTGTTCCCGGGTTCATGCAGCCAGACAAGCGTGATAATTGAAAAGCCTGCCCACCAGACTCCTGAGAACAGCAGGCTTATTCTTACTGCCATTGTTTTTTCAATGCCGATCTTATTGTGGGCAAGGATTAAGATTATGCAGATTAGAAACTGCAGGCCTCCTCCCAGGTATCCATAGGCATAGCCTCTGCCTGAAACCTGGTCAATCTCTCTTCTTGAGGCAATGTGAGGTAAAAAGAGTCATAAAAGATATTTGCACTGATAAAACAGGTATTCGCAAGAAAAAAGAAAATCATCGTCATCCACACATCACCACTACGGCTAAAAAACAGGAGTGTGGTAAAAAGGCTGCCTCCAAAACAGAAGGTCATCAGGAATTTCTTTTTTGATTCTGCAATATCTGCGATTGCACCAAGGATAGGGGCTGTCAAGAACACAAAAAGGGCTGTAGTTCCGGAGAGAAAGCCCCACAGTGTGGTCGCATTGGTTGGTATTTCGATACCACCGAATCTGAAAATCCATCCGCCCGTGGGGACAACAACTGTGGCAAAGTATATGGGCAAGAGGGCGGCTATAATGGTTGTTGCAAATGCAGAATTAGCCCAGTCATACATACACCACGCAAAGATATTCTTTTCTTTCTGGCTCTTCATGGAAACCATTACTCAAAAAGGTTTGTAATAGCAAAAATCATAGAATACATAATTTCTTTACAATCTTATTAGAAAATAGTAGATTTCACAAAGATTTATCAGTAAATGCTAGTCAGAATTATAGTCAATTTCACACAGTTATCATCTGAAAAATAAGAGCTGCGGATATGAATAGAAAGAAGTATGAGAGTAAAAACGTTGTTTCAAGCTATATCAAAATGACCTTACATAATCCTGAAGTGATGATTCTTGTAAAACACAGGGAGAGAATTGTAAATAAACACATACTCGACATTGGGTGTGGCAGTGGCAGGACAACAGCGATTTTAAAGAATTTGAGCAGTGGTTATATCGGCATTGATTACTCAATGACAATGATAGAATCGTGTAGAGAAAGATTTAAAGACGTCAGTTTTGCCCGTGGAGATGTAAGGGAAATGGGCGAGTTTCGCGATGATGAATTTGATTTTATAATGTTCTCATTTAACGGCCTTGATTCAATTAACCATGAGGACAGGCTTAAAGGTTTGAGGGAGATACACAGAGTACTCAAACAGGACGGGCTGTTTGTCTTTTCCTCACATAATAGAAATCACCGATATGCAATCTCACGTCCGAAAATTAAATTTTCAACGATGCCGTGCAGGCAAGCCGGGAATTTTATAAAATTTTTAAAGTCCACGCGTAACCGCTTAAGGAATATAAATCATCAGGTGTTTAATGAGCAATATGCAATCATAAACGATGTAGCACATAATTATGCCATGCTGACGTATTATATTGATAAAGTGAATCAGGTAAAACAACTTGAAGAGATGAGTTTTGAGACTATTGAAATGTATGATACTCCCGGCAATATGCTGAATCTTGATAGTGATGATCAGGACAGTGCGTGGATTTATTACGTAGCGAGAAAGAAAGGACTGTTAACAAATTACGAGTAATTTCTTGTTTATCACCTTATTCACTCAGTTTGAGTTTGGCTGCCTTTTCATATGCCTTAACGGCTTTATCGTGGTGCCCAAACCATCAAGGGAGATCCCTATTCTGTGTCATGCATTTTGGATAAAAAGGTAAACGAACTGGTAGTTGGAGCACAAAACTCTCCATTTGTATTTACACTTGAGATTAAATGAAGATTCAGGAATACACTCAATAAATATAGCAACATCAGAATATCATGTCTGCTAATGGTTTTACTGGAAATTATACTCTTTGTTATTTTCGCCTTGCAAAAATTATGCGTTCCTTTCCCTGCAGGTCATTGGATATTTCAATATCCTTGTAATGCCCCTCGCTTTCCATAAACCTTGTAATAGAATTCGCCTGTGTATCTCCAATCTCGAAAACCAGGTACCCATCAGGCATTAACCAATCAGAGGCGTCCCTGATTATATGTCTGTAGAAACATAATCCATCCTTTCCGGCAACTAATGCTTCCCGTGGTTCATGATCTTTTAGTTCAGGTTCTAGATTCTTCCATTCCGATTCGCTTACGTAAGGAGGATTTGAAACAATAAAGTCTACGCTTCCTTGATCAATATGACTAATGAATGCACCGGAGAGATCTCCATGCAGGAGATGTACTTTGTCTACAACTTGATGTCTCTGGACATTCTCCTTTGCTACTTCAAGAGCTTCCTGTGATATATCGCTTGCATATATTTCTACATTACTGAGGTTTTTGGCCAGAGACACGGCAATATTGCCTGAACCGGTTCCTATGTCCATAATAGTTATCTTCCTGTTTGAATACTGTTTGTCGTGTGCGTTCTTCAGGACTGTTTCTACGAGTATTTCTGTTTCCGGCCTGGGAATCAGGACACGTTCATTTAACGAAAAAATTCAAGTGACATAAACTCAACTCGGTGTGTAATATATTGAAGGGGAACATGCCTTATCCTTTCATTGATTAATTCCTTGTACCAGCCTATATCGGTCATACACTAATTATTTCATCAGACTTGTGTAGAGTCTTGTCTGTCACATGATA
>CAXGMX010000177.1:0-4158 GCA_964010955.1 uncultured bacterium | reverse complement strand
GTATCAAATGATAATCAATCTTGGGAAATGAGCAGTTCTTCCGCTCCTACGGTGAGTGTAATTATGAACTGTTTGAATTGTGAGAAATATTTAAGGGAGGCTATTGACAGTGTCTTTGCACAGACCTATGAAGATTGGGAGATTATCTTCTGGGAAGACAATGCTTCAAAAGATGGTAGTGAAAAAATTGCAAGGAGCTATGGCCGTAAACTGAGATATTTCAGGTCAGATATGTCCCTTCCTCTTTACGGATCAAGGAATCTCGCTGTTCAGAAAGCCAGGTGTAAATACATAGCCATTCTCGATTGTGACGATTTATGGCTGCCTACGAAATTAGAAGAACAGATTCAACTTCTTGAAAGTGATGAAGAAATTGGTTTAGTTTATAGCGATATCATCTCGTTTAGTGAGAAGGGAAAAGAAAGACGTTCATTCGAATTCAAGAAGCCGCATAGGGGGTAATGTTTTTTCAGAATTATTAAGGGAAAACTTTATTAATACTCAGACGGTATTAATAAGAAGAGAGGCATTTGACAGTTTTAAATACTCCTTTTGATGGACGGCTGATAATGTCAGGTGATTATGATGCCTTTCTTAGAATAAGTTACAAGTGGGAAATTGATTATGTAGACAAACCACTGGCCAGATATCGTGTTCATAGGAACAGTAAATCATGGAGAGACGGCAGGAAGCTCGTCACAGTTGAGATAGATTTAATGATGGATAATCTCAGGAAGGCGGTGAATGAATTTGACAAGAACTATCCTGAAGAGATCAGGCATTTAAAGAGGAGAAGGGATGTTCAGCTTTCACTCCTGGATTGGGAAAATGGTGACAGGAAGAAGGCAAGGACAAGGCTTCACGTCTATATCCGTGATAGTATCTCATATTTGACTTTATATCTCTTGACGTATCTGTCTTACAGGTATTTTTTCTATCCATTTTATAGATTATATACCAAAAATCTAATGGCAGATTAATCTGCCATATTACACTTCACTTGCCCTTTGAATGAGGTTCAGGCATCGTTTCTCAGTTCCATTCACGATAGTTCATAATTGTCCCATTTTTTTAGTTGAAGAAACGCCAAATACATAAATATGAAGATATCTAAAGACAAAAAAGTTTTTATAACAGGTTGCGGTGGAATGTTGGGAAAAGCTGTGTATGAAAGGTTTTCGTCACATTGCCAGGTTCTTGCAACAGACATTGACGTAAATGAGCCATGGCTTGAGCATGGCGACGTTATAGATTTTCAAAAAATATTAGAAAAGGCTTCTAAGTTCGGGCCAGACTTAATAATTAATCTTGCTGCTTTAACCGACCTGGAATACTGTGAGAAAAACCCTGAGATTACCTGGAAAACAAATGCCCTGGGAGCAGAGAACATGGCCCTTATTTACTAAAAAACTAAATGCTACACATATATATATCAGTACCGCAGGTATATTTGATGGTAAACAGGAATATTATAACGATTTTGAGAAACCCAATCCGAAGAGTATTTATGCGAAAGCTAAGTATTATGGTGAAACAGTTGTCGAAAAGATGCTTGATAATTATTTCATTTTTCGGGCAGGGTGGATGATGGGTGGTGGGATTAAAAAGGATAAAAAATTTATAAACAAAATATTTAGACAAATCCAGGATGGCAAGAAGCAATTGTTTGTTGTAGAAGACAAGCTGGGTACGCCAACCTATACTGTTAACTTTGCAGAGGCCATGTTTGAAATAGTACAAACTGAATTGTTTGGGCTTTATAATATGGTCTGCGAGGGTAGCTGCTCAAGATATGATGTGGCATCGGAATTTATAAAGTTACTTGGACTCGAAAAGAAATTAACATCAAGATTGTGGATTCAGGTTATTTCGCGAATGAATATTTTGCACCACGTCCTTATTCTGAAAAGCTTCTCAATCTCAAGCTTTCTGCAAGGGGTATAAATTATATGAAGGATTGGAAAGAATGTTTGTCAGATTATGTGGAAACCTTCAAACCTCACCTTGAAAAGGGTACTTAAATCCTCTTTCCGATCAGATATAAAGAAACATCTTTCGCCGGTCAATAGTACATGTCATAAACCAAATATTTGAACTAGAGCTTAATGATAAATACAGATCGTTATGAAACAAAACCGGCATAGAATTCTGCTTATAGAGCCTCCTTTTTACAGGTTATTTAAAGATGCATACTCACTTGATAGATACCCTCTCTCATTAGGTTATCTGGCTGGGACAATACACAAAGAGACAGATTGGGAGGTGTTGGTATACAATGCAGACTTCTGTTCTCAGAGTGAGTCGATGAGTGTTGGATATGTGGCAAATACAGGGTACAGCAATTATCTGAATAATCTGAAGGATTTATCTATGCCGGTATGGAGTGAGATTAGGTCTACTATTCTGGATTTCAAACCGGATGTTATCGGTATTACTACTAAATCACAGAATTTCAAATCGGTCTGCATAGTGGCAAGACTTGCAAAGGAGATTAACAAAGATATTGCTGTAATAGTTGGCGGGCCGCATCCATCCATGACAGGGTCTGATATATTCAAGTGTGCAGATTTTGATGTAAGTGTTATAGGTGAAGGTGAAGATGTCATTGTTGAATTACTTAACTCAATTGCAGCCCGGGAGAATTTTCATAATATACGGGGTATTATTTATAGAGAAAACGGCAAAACTGTTGAAACCGCACCGAGAGAATATATAAAGGACCTGGATTCCCTCTGTTTCCCGCATGAGAGTGCACCGGAGGTGTTGAAAGATTATGATCAATATCCACGGACCGCATTCAGGAATATCTTTACAATAAGGGGCTGTCCTTATAACTGCCTGTTTTGCGGTTCCTATAAAATATGGAGTCGAAAATCCAGGTTTCGTTCCCCAGAAAATGTTGTAAGAGAGATAAAACATCTTCAAAATAGGGGATTGAAATTAGTTCATTTCGATGACGATACCTTTGGTGTAAGCAAGAAGCATATACATGAACTGTGTAACGCCATAAAAGAACATTGTCCGGGGTTGAAATGGAGTAGCGAGATCCATGTGAAATTGGTTGATGACCAGACCATTTCAATTATGAAGGCATCCGGATGTTACTCAATTCAGATTGGGATTGAGTCTGGCAACAATGAAATATTAAGGCAGATGAGGAAGAGTGCTACTATCGAAGAGGCGCTTGCTGCTTGTGCGATTATTCATAAACACGGGATTGAATTAAAAACGTTCTTTATAGTAGGGTTTCCTCAGGAGACAGAGGATACGCTGAGTGATACGGTTGCTGCTATGAGGAAAATCAAGTGCAACCTGTTGACCTATAGCATCTTTACTCCTTATCCGGGTACAGACTCATTTGAATTATGCAAAGAGTATGGATTGATTGATGACAGCTATGATGTTTCACTATACAATCATCAGAGTCCGGCAAACTGTTTTTGTAAGAACATTGAAAAGAAGAGGTTTAGGATGCTGGTCTCTAAGATAGAAAAGATGGTTGACAGGAAGAATTCGCTAGACCGGATAAAGCGAATCTTTTCAATAAATACGGTAGGCAGAATACAAGAATTGGGAGTACGTAAAAGTCTGCAAAAAGGTATAAGAATATTTATTGGTAAATAAAGACCGATAGGCATTGCTCTCCCATGGTGACATTCATGTGGATGCCGGCAGGAGCATGGATATTGAGAATGGCTGGATACTTGTATTTACGAGAATCGGTTTTGTGCATAAATAATAACGGGGATCAAAACATCTAAAGAGTGTATTAATATGTTAAATATATGAGGAGGGAACCGATGCTGCTGGAAGACTTAACAGTAGCTTTGGTATATTATTGTGAAACGCAAGATAAATATTCTCGAAATTAGCAGTAGAAGTGATATTGGTGGTGGGCCAGAGCAGCTATTTAAGATTGTAGCCAACCTTTGAAGACCACTTTAGATTTTACTGTGCATGTCCTGATCAGCGAACCCTAACTATGACAAAATTATCAGCCGGAGAATACCCTGTATTCAAATTGCCTCACAGACGTTTTGAGATAAAATCTTTTTTTAGACTAGTAAGATGGACGAGGGTAAACAAGATTAGTGTTGTTAACTCACATGGTAGAGGGGCAGGGCTTTATGCGAGACTAGTTAAAGATTTTACAATTAG
>CAXGMX010000176.1:0-4179 GCA_964010955.1 uncultured bacterium | reverse complement strand
GATAAGGTTCAGCCACGTATCCTTCAACTCCTAACGGGTTTGGAAATGACCCCACGAATCCATATAAGTATTCAGCCGGTTATCATCAGCAATAGCCTGACCAGGACCGGCACCATTTGTGCCGTCCACACCTATCTGGCTGATGAATGTGTCAACCCAGTTCTTGCCTCTTTTCCATTTTGCGATTATGCCGTCATGTGTCCTTCCAACATTTGTCCAGTTCAGATGGCCAATCAACCTCTGGTCACCGTAAGCCCACTGTTTCCTACCAACCAATAAAGTAACATTTTCGAGAGTGGACGATATATCACCAAGGTTTCTAAGCTCAAATAAGCCTGCTTCATACTGGCAGTGTCAGCAGTATTTCCCTGTATGGTACTCTGGTCACCACCAAACGTACGGTTACTGTCTAGCATAGCATGAGCGCGCACGTTCTTGTTTATATCAAAATCAAATCCAAGCCTTATTCTCTGCATGACAAGTTATGGGATCTCTTGACACCTATACTTTTGCTAGTAGAATTTCCGCCGCCAGTCAGAGGGGCAGTTATAGTTCGGGTATAAAGCCCAGAAGATTGCCTTGTCGGTGCACTACCTTTATTTGTGAAGAAATTAGCGTTAGCTTCAAAACGCGTCCTGATATGCCCGCTGATCTTCAAACCCTTTACCTTTGGCACAGTGACGTTACCGCCACCTTTTGACTCCAACGCCTCTATCCTCTTGATGAGGTCTCCCATTGTCGACTGTGCTTTTGCATCCTGAACCCCTACCACTGCATAAACTGATGAGATTGCAAAAACTACTGCAAACGTAATAAAATAATTCCTAATTCTCAACAAACTCAGCCCCCTCCAAAAAATGTGAAAAAAGTATGAAAATTGAACTTTTACTCAGGTTGCTCAGCCTTGGGTTGTTCTGCTTTTGGGTACTCTGCCTCTACTGCTTCCCTTGCTACTGCTTCTTTCGCTGCTGCTTCCTTTGCTGCTGCTTCTTCTTTTGCTTTTTCCTTTAAAAACTCTTCACGCATTTCGTGCCTTTTTGGGATATGACAGTTACCGCATATGCTAAAATCAAAGGAAATCTTGGCTAGCTTTTGCCCCTGTTCAATATCGTATTCTTCATCTCTCACTCCCTGCATCAAATAAGCGTACACCTCTCCAGGACCATGACACGCTTCACAGCCAACGCCTTCCGCTGCGTAAATTTCCTTATCTTCCCTGTAACCGGTGGTGTGGCATTTATAACACTGCTTCCTATAATTCTTATCACCTGCTTGATAATCCGGCTCTTTCTTTATTCTCTCAAAAGTCTTAAATTTTGTATTGCTCCACCTTTCGACGTGATCCGGATGCATATCATCTTTCTCGTGGCAATCAACACATTCATCATTTCCTACATAAAGTTGATACTGCCCTGTAGGACTAAAGAAACTTTCCCTTCGCAACCTTACTTCCTCTTCCGGATTCAAAACCTGAAGCCGCTTCCACATCTTTATAAACTCAGCAGCAGAATAACGGCCCTCTAGCATCGCATCACTATCCGCATACATATGCTCATGCGCACGTTCCGACTCAAGAGCCCTGCCATTTCCACCATGACATACTGTACACCCATAAACATCGTAAGGGATAGGGAGATCTTTCGGATGCAATCTTACCAACTTATCTTCATCAATATGACATGTCATACACCTGTCTACACGTTGACCACTCTCCTGATGACTCCAAAGACCCTCTCCCTTAAGCAGTATCTGCTTTATCTCCAGCTTCTTACCCTTTAAGGCTTCATTCTCCTGTACCTCGGCCCTCTGACACTGTTTCCACTCAGGGTTAAACTCTTTGTAAAACCACACCACGGAAACACCTAAAAGCAGTATAGATATCACGAGCAGCCATATTAATTTAACGTAAGGACCCATATTTAAAAGTTCAGAGTTGTATTAAAAATTTGAAGAGATAAGATATATTTAACGTCAAACACATATCTTAAGAAAATCTTGATAGGGATTAACATCATAACCGCAAATAAACTCATAAAAATGTAGTATCTTATGATCCCTAAAGATTTATAGAAATTTTTAAAATATACCTGCGGTACAACCATAAATGCACCAAAATAGAGGATAAAAAACGCAAAGCCGCATGCAATGTGAAAATTTACCATTTCTACTAAAGGCAACTCCTTTAAAACAGTTTTATCTTCCCATGGCCAGTAAAACATTCTAGCCGGTCCCCTGAAAAACTGTCCGATAATAACAAGTACATACCACATCACAAAACCAAACCCGAAAACCGATACTGCCACGGGCCTATCTCTTAAGGTATATCTGCCAATACCACTCTCCTTATTCGGGTCAATAAAAGGAACAAGTATTAAACCGACAAGCAAAATGCTGGGAAGGATTACACCGGCTAACCATGGGTCGAAAAAATATAAGCAATTCCTGTAGCCCTATGAAGTACCACGGTGCCCTCTCATCAATGGGTGTGTCAGCAGGATTTGCCAGTTCTTTTAATGGTGCTTCCATAAAAAGAGCCCACACCATTATTATGAATGTAAATAGAAGCCCGGCAAGAAATTCTATTCCAACAGAATCACGTAGATGTTTAACAGTATAGTCCTGCTGTTTCGGAGTTAACGTTTCAAACCCTTCTTATAATCAGCACTTACGTCAATATCTTTGACGTATTCCCATTCCCTCTTTGACATGCGAACTATAACTTCGCCCTTTTCCTTTGATTCTTCTTCTAATTCAGCCATCCTATTTTCCCTGTAAAATCCTAATCCAAACGTGACAGGGGCTCAAAATCTTGAGAGCCCCTACAGGTTTTCCGCTACAGCGGCCCTGAGACCCCTCCAGCCCTTCTTATGCGCCAGAAATGAAATCCCATTAACCCTGCTATTCCAAGAGGTATTGCTATTGCATGCAAAAAGATAAAACCTTAATAAAGTAGGCTGCCCAACCGACGTTCCTCCCAACAGAACAGAATTCAGATCTTTCCCGGGAGCTAGTACTGCAAATGGCCCCTTTGCCCCTAATAGAGGTGCATTTTCTCCCATACTGGTTCCTATGGTAACTCCCCAGTAGGCCAGCTGATCCCATGGAAGCAGATAACCTGTGAAACTTGCAAGCATAGTCAATATTAAAAGAACTACCCCTACAATCCAGTTCAATTCCCTTGGGGGTTTATATGCCGCTGTTAAGAATACACGCAGCATGTGGAGGCCAACAAACAATACCATTAAATGGGCAGTCCACCTGTGCATGTTTCTTATAAGAACACCAAACGGTACAATGAATCTCATGTCCTCGATATTTGCATAAGCCGCATTCACATCCGGGTTATAATAAATCATTAAAAACGCACCGGTACATGCAAGTAATGCGAAGAAAAAGACACTTAAACCACCAAGGCAAAATGTATAAGTAATTATCTTCCTCCCACCCACACTCATATTATATGGGTGCAACTGCATGATCTTTGCAATTCCGCGCATGATGCTGTTGAATGGAGACAAAGGCTTGAATTCACCAAACAAGAGGTCTCCGAATATAGCCTTCCAGACCTGCGTTTCTTTTACATCTACTTTCTTATCTTCTTCTTTATTCTCTCTTTCCATAATAGCCCTGTTTTCGCTTCATATCGATTAAATGCTATTTATTTCGTCCATCAAAACAAACAAAAGGAATAACATAACTACGTGCATTCCATTATTTATGTCAGACCTGTAAAATAAAATCAATGCCAACTTTTTGGTCTTTATCTACAACCAGACGACCGTCCTCACTCATTGAGACATGAGCACGATCCAAAGGCCTGGGCGGAGGCCCGGCAAAATTTACTCCATTTTTATAGAATTGTCCACCGTGACAAGCGCATTTAAATATTTGTTCATTCTCAAGCCATCTAGGTTGACACGACAAATGCGTACATACCGCTATTAGTGCATAAATACCTTCTTTTTCTCTGACAATCCATACCTTTCGCGAACTTATTAGTGTTACAGAACCCATAAGATAGTCTTCAGGTCTGCCTGCTTTGAATATACTTGAAGGTTCATAAGAGACTCTGGGGACTAAGAAACGAACGGTAGCGAAAGCCCACATAGAAACAAGCCCCCAGAACGCCAGCCAGGCTGTCCAGAAAGGCCCCTTCTTGTAACCGTTTTGGATACTCAA
>CAXGMX010000175.1:0-4218 GCA_964010955.1 uncultured bacterium | reverse complement strand
TATCACAACGCTTACAACATTATGTCCGTGGCTGTAAAATGGCAAGATGTAACTGAAAGTATGACAAGAATAAAGACAAGCAGACAAATAGTTAAATTTGCTGCCGTATTAAGATATCGTTTCTTGGATATTTCCCTTGAATATTAAAACATAATCTGCTACGTAATATCTAATTAATTTTCAAATAAACTTTAAAAGTTCAAAATTCCTAAATAATCAAATGGCAAACAAAGAAAAGCTTGGACGCGGCCTGGAATCTCTGCTGGGAGAGGCGATTGGCGTCGAATCTAGTGAAAAAATCCTGCGAATCAACATAGCAGATATCCAACCAAATGAACAGCAACCACGCAAGAACTTTTCAGATCCCCAAATGGAATCGTTGGTAAATTCTATACGAGAACATGGAGTTTTGCAGCCGATAATAGTTCGCCCCACAAGCAAAGGGTATAAAATAATAGCAGGAGAAAGACGCTGGAGAGCGTCAAAACAGTTAGGAATAAAGGAATTACGTGCAATCGTAAAAAATGCTGACAGTTTAAAGACCATAGAGCTTGCATTGGTAGAAAACATACAGAGAGAAGATCTGAACCCAATCGAAAAGGCCACTGCTTTTTCAGAATTAAAAACCCATTTCGGTTTAACACAAGAACAAATCGCAAAAAATGTTGGTCAGGACAGGTCGACCATAGCAAATACACTCCGTTTGCTGGACCTGCCGGAAGAAGTCCAGGATTTTGTTTCACGTGGAACAATCTCAATGGGTCATGCACGCTCCCTTTTATCCCTAAAAAACCCAACAAAACAAATAGCCCTTAGCGAAAGGATTGCAAGAGACGATCTCTCTGTTCGCGAAGTAGAACAAATCATTTCTGGCGGTAAAACCATTGCCGATCCCGCAAAATCACCTATGGGTATCAAACTGACCCCTAAACTAATCAAATCACCACAAATTCTGGACCTGGAAGACGGACTAAGGAGGGCTGTTGGAACAAAGGTCTCTATTATGGAGAGAAATGGAAAGGGGAAAATTACAATTGAGTTTTCCAATAATGCTCAATTCGAAGGTATTGTTGCGAAACTAAATGCCCTGGCCGGTCCACACGTCAAATAAGCCACAGATAATAATTTTAGCCTCACCCTGAAATACCCTCTATTTAAATCGAGGTTCTTAATCGTTCGCATCTTCTATCAGCCTTAGATAGCCTTCTGCGCAACCCTTTGCCAGGCTCCTTACCCTCCCTATATATCTCGTACGCTGTGCAACACCTATTGACTTTCTGGCATCCAACATATTAAATGTATGCGAG
Organism: uncultured bacterium; assembly: GCA_964010955.1. GTDB lineage: Bacteria > Planctomycetota > Brocadiia > Brocadiales > Scalinduaceae > Scalindua. Next base: position 2,911 of record CAXGMX010000175.1, on the reverse strand, counting down.
CATTTTAATACATAATCGTATGCAGGAATGACGATCCCGTCTTCTAATAGTTTCTTGCATTCCTGTTCATACATGTCGAATTGTTGGAGAAGCATGGGAATATCCGCAACCTCAAAATTATATCTCGAAAATTGCACTTCATCTAACTTGTGCACCTCTCCATAAGTACACCCATCCACCCATTCCAAATCGTATACGGATTCTTTCTCTTGGATAAACATGGCGATTCTTTCGAGGCCATAGGTCAGCTCAAGTGAAATAACATCCAGCTCAATCCCGCCAATCTGTTGGAAATACGTAAACTGGGTTATTTCCATACCGTCAAGCCATACTTCCCAGCCTAATCCGGTAGCACCCAGAGTTGGTGACTCCCAATCGTCTTCTACAAAACGTACATCATGTTTAACCAAATCGACTCCAAGAGAACGTAAACTATTATGATATAGTGACTTAGCGTCTTCGGGAGACGGCTTTATGATTACCTGAAACTGATAATAATGCTGCAACCTGTTAGGATTTTCACCATAACGTCCATCCGTTGGCCTCCTCGAAGGTTCAACATAAGCACATTTCCATGCCTTTCCTCCGAGAACCTTTAGAAAAGTCGCCGGATTAAAGGTGCCGGCGCCAATTTCAATATCATACGGCTGCATTATCACGCATCCTTCGTCTGCCCAATATTTTTGGAGTTTAAGTATTATTTCCTGAAATGTCATCAATTACCTTTATAACAATTTAGCCTGATATTCAACTATGCGGCTTTACATCCTTGCCACAGTCAGAGACTTTTCCCCTTGCTACCTCCAGAACATGCGGAATTGCTTCCAGCACAACGCCTAAACATTCTGAAACTCCTTTAGGGCTTCCGGGAAGGTTAATAATCAGCGTATCTTTATACATCCCTGACACAGCTCGTGATCCAATAGATCTTGTAGTAACCTTGAAACTTTCCGCTCTCATGGCTTCCGAAAAACCGGGCAACTCCCTCTCTATCACGTCTCTGGTTGCTTCAGGTGTAACATCCCTGGGGCTTACTCCCGTGCCCCCTGTGGTCAAAATCAAATTCGCCCTATCGGCGAAACTCCTGATGGTCTGGGAGATAATTTCCCGCTCATCAGGCACTATCTCATATGCAACAACCTCGGCATTAATGTGACCCAACTTCTCCTTGATCACCTCGCCGCTTTTGTCTTCTCTCTCGCCCCTTGAACCTTTGTCGCTAATTGTTAGAACTGCTGCCTTTATCATTTAAAAACTCAATATCATCATCTATTTTTATCTCGCCGCCCTTTAAAACTTCGGCAAAGATACCTTCCCTGGGCATGATACAATCACCCACCTGGTAATAAATATTGCATCTATCGTGACACTCCTTGCCTATCTGAGTAACCCTTACCAGGGCATCTCTTCCAAGTCGTATCTCATTGCCCACCATAATGTTAGCAAAATCAACGCCTTCAGTCAGCACGTTCTCTCCAAAGTCACCGGCATCGAGTTTTACCCCCTTATTTTCCATAACCAATCTACCTTCTATTGAAAGCAGGCTAATCTGGCGGTGCCAGGAACCGGCATGAGCATCACCCTCTAAGCCATAATTTTCAATCAATCTACACTGCTTTACGTCTTTTTTTTGAACACCCTTTTTCTTGCTTATGCAAATTGCAACAATCTTTCCCATGACTAAACTGCACCTTAAAAAAATAAGCAATAAAACCTGATTAGCGATATTCCAGATATTACCTCAATTATATTGAGTAACTTCGCATTGATGGTCGACCGACATGTTCGGGCATGTTGCTTAAAAAAATTCCTGTATGATAATACTTTCCATGGAGTAAGATTACCAAATCACATACTATAATTCAATATTTAAGTATTGTGTTCCCATATCCTTCATAGTATAAATATTGAAGAGGTACAAAAGATGCAGACAAATCGTCCCGATTGGCTCAGGGTTAAACTGCCGGGAGGCGAAGAATACCACAGGATAAAAGGCCTGTTAAGAACTGCCAACCTGCATACGGTATGTGAAGAGGCCGTCTGTCCAAGCATTGGAGAATGCTTCGGACAGGGTACTGCGACATTTTTAATACTCGGAGATGTCTGCACACGGAGATGTAATTTTTGTGCAGTTGCTAAAGGAGTTCCATCAGCACTTGAGGAGGGAGAACCCGAAAGAATTGCACAGGCAGTTGAACATATAGGCCTAAGGCATGTTGTTGTCACGTCTGTCACCAGGGACGACCTCCCTGACGGTGGCGCAGACCACTACGCAAAGACAATAAAGGCCATCCGCACTCAAAATCCTAAATGCACAATAGAGGTATTAATACCCGATTTCAAAGGTTCAGAGAATGCCCTTGAAATTGTCCTGAATGAAAGCCCGCATATACTCAACCACAATCTTGAGACTGTACCGAGACTGTATCCAAACGTAAGACCGGGTGCTGACTACGAACGTTCGCTTAGTTTATTAGAGGAAGCAAGAGAGAACGATCCTGAGCTAACTACCAAGTCCGGCCTTATCCTCGGTATGGGCGAAGAGCATCATGAGATAATAGATGTGATGAGTGACCTGAGAGACGTTGGATGTGACATACTTACTATCGGACAGTACCTTTGCCCCGGTAAAGGGTTCCTGCCAGTAAAACGTTTCTACCACCCCGATGAATTCATACACCTAAAATATGAGGGCGAGAAGATGGGATTCAGGCATGTTGAATCGGGCCCCCTTGTCAGAAGTTCATATCATGCCGCAGAACAGTTTAAGCTAACGCCCTTTGGACAGGATTGACAGGATAAATACTAGACGCTGGACGCGATACTAGCATAAAGAATCAGAGTCAGAGCTTGAAAGCAGAATACGGTGTTCATAAAAGATAAGTAAGTGACTAAAGTGAGCTAAAGTTTG